>DASWUO010000383.1:0-3056 GCA_036401615.1 Bacilli bacterium
GAAATCCATTTGAATCATCATCTCGAGGATCATGGGATCGAAGCGATTGAAACGGATCTCGGTGAGTACATCCTGCAGCTGGCCAAAGAAACGCCATCCCATCTGATCATCCCGGCCATTCACAAAAACAAGCAACAAATCGCCGACTTGTTCGGGGAGAAGTCCGGGCTTACCTTTCCGGCGGAAACGAAGGTGCTGGCGGAGTATGCCAGGGGGAAACTGCGCAATATTTTTCTCGAGGCCGATATTGGTTTAACGGGCTGCAATTTCGGTGTAGCCGAAACCGGCTCCATCACGCTTGTGTCTAATGAAGGAAACGGCCGGATGGTGTCAACTTTACCTAAGGTGCATGTAGTGGTCATGGGCATGGAGCGGCTTGTGCCAAGCTTTGACGATCTTGAAGTGATGCTGAATCTCCTGGCACGCAGTGCCACGGGCCAAAAGTTAACCACCTACACTTCCCTAATTACCGGACCGCGCCGTGAGGGCGATCTTGACGGACCGGAGGAACTGCATGTCATCGTGCTTGACAATGGACGGTCTAATCAGCTGGGCGACCCCATCTTTCAGGAAGTATTGAACTGCATTCGCTGCGCTGCTTGTTTGAATGTTTGCCCGGTATATCGCCATGTAGGGGGGCATACATACGGCAGTGTTTACAGCGGGCCGATCGGGGCCGTGCTCACACCGCTGCTGCAGCAGGATATGAAGGAAGCCGGCCAACTGGCCTATGCCTCCAGCCTGTGCGGCGCCTGTTATGAAGCATGCCCGGTAAAAATTCCGCTGCATGACATGCTGGTCCATCTGCGCCACCGCAAGGTGAAGATGAAATTGACCTCCGTGGCAGAGCGGGCGGCCTTCAAGATATTCCAAACCACCTTCGGCAACGTAACCTTATATCGGTTAGCTACCAAGTCGGCATATTATTTGCAGAAACCTTTTGGCAGCAACGGGGTTATCAAGAAAGGCCCGGGCCCCATGTCGGGTTGGACCCAGTCCAGATTCTTCCCGATGAAGCCAAAGCAATCGTTCCGTGATAAGTGGGACGCCCTGCAGCAGGACATGAAGGCCAAAAAGAGGGGTGAACGAGATGAGTAGTCCCAATACAGGCAAGATCCATGGACAAGGAGCTTTTATCAACAATATCTCTAGCAGACTAGGCCGGAAACAGCCCTTAACATCCGCACCGGACCATCCCACACGAGGGGTGCCTGATTTCTACAAAGATATCGCGTTGAGTAAACATGAGCAGATCGATGTGTTCACCAAGAACTGGACTGCATTGACGGGAAAGGTTCTTGTTGTAAAAGAGGCCGAAGCCCAAGAGGCCATTGCCGCTTGGTTGCTTGAGGTATGCTCCGAATTAGGCGTAACCAAAGTAGTAAGATATGAGAATGAGCAGATTCGCCAACTTGGCCTTGATGCAGGGCTGGAACATGCCGGAATCCACGTGGTACCTTGGAAAGAGCGCGAGGCTTATGCTTTTCCAGAAGAAGAGGTGGCACCCGATTCGAATTGGTCGTCTAGAAGCCCGCTGCTGCAATCGGCTGAACGCTGCAAACTGGGCATCGTCTGGCCGGATTATGCCATAGCCAATACCAGCACATTGGTAATTGAAGCGCAAGGCGGCCATGGACGAAGCGTTAGTCTGGTCACGGAAGTGTTATTCGCCATCTTCCGGGCAGATCAATTGGTTACGCGAATGGGTGAAGCCTTGGAGCCAATCTATCAGGCGGCGGCATCGGACCCCGGAGAGTTGGCTTCTTCCATTAACATGATCACCGGCCCCAGCCGCAGCGCGGACATCGAGAACGACCTGACCATCGGCATTCACGGCCCCGGCAAAGTATATGCAGTCATTATAGAGTAGTTATTTGAGAAATATCCGTTGAATTGTTATGATGGATGGAAAGAACGAATGGAGGAAAATACACTATGAATTGCAAAATAACCCGCAATGCTGCCAAGATTATTAAATTGGAGTTGGAAAAAGAAGAAAATAAGGATCTCAAACTGCGTTTAATGATTACTCATTCTCATGGAGACCATGCCCACTATGGGATGGATTTGGGGACGCCGACGGAAAAGGACGAGGTCATCATGACCGACAAGGACATTGAGGTTATCCTTCCTAAGGATGAACCTTTGCTCGACGGTGTTACGATTGATTATTTGTACTTTCCAAAAGAAGGCTTCGTGATCACCAACCCGTCCAAAGGCAATCATGGTGACCATTAAATTGAGATAGGGTGATCTGATGTTTCCAACGATCAATTAGGTCTAAAGACACCCTTTTTAGATGGAATGAATGTTTCTTATGGGGCTTGGTGCTCACAGAATATTTTGAAAAAATAAGCATCTTGGAGGATATGCAAAACTTCGAATACCGTATAATATTGGGAATGTAACAACCAAATAAATCAGATTCATGAAGAAGCAGACAAGCTTCGCAGAATCTCGATAAAGGCTAAGTTGATGAAAGTCAGCGGCGCAAAGCTACAGGGGCTAACGTGTATAGAGGTATACACCATGCCAGCCAGTTACCGAAAGACGATGGGGGCTTTTTTTATACCCAACTTTTCGGTAAAGATCTTGCACAAACTGTAAAAAATCGAAAATTTGAAGAGGAGATGGTCTTATGTTAACAAAGGTGATGGCTTTACTGAAGGAAGAAGAAGGACAAGGCATGACAGAGTATGGTTTGGTATTAGGGATTATTGCTGTAGCTGCAGTAGCAACATTGGTTCTGTTTAGAGATCAAATTGTTTTAATGTATCAAGAAGCTTTGGCTCTAGTTAATAGCAGGTAATCAGGAACTTAAAATCATTATTTTCAGAATTTTAAGGGAAAGGGGGAGTCATACGTTCAACAACGTAGGCTCCCTTTTTCAAAAAGGTTAATGTATCCCGGAGGATCTTATGTGGATTGATATTGTTTTATTAGTAGTATTAGCCATCTGTGTGATTACGGATTTAAAAAGCCGCAGAATCTATAATATTGTGCTGTTTCCAGCACTTCTAGCTGCGTTAATCATCCATTTGATCGTGGGTGGCTGG
>DASWUO010000384.1:0-1533 GCA_036401615.1 Bacilli bacterium
GTCCGATCTAGAAAGGCGGTGACGGCATGGTTTCTCCTCATCAAAAAAGAAAATTCATTGCAGTCAAAAGAACGCTTATTCCACGAAAACAGAAAAAACACAGAAAAATCACAATTGGGAAGCGGGTGCCGCATCGGGTTAAACAACAAAAACTTAAATTTTCGAAAGGGTATAACCTGGGCTATAACGCAGGCATAAAACATGTCATGGAAAATAAAGGGCCTGAATTTCAGCTTGGTTTCGATGACGGATTTAAGAAGGGGATTTATTCAGGCGGAGATGGCATTGTTGATCAAATGCTGCCTTTTCATGCGATCCTTCCGGAAATTACGATCCAGCAAATTATCCAGGCCGGTCTTGAGCATTCGCAGCATCATTTATATCAACTAATGGATGTTGCTGCTGTAATCGATCAATTGATCCATGCGATGGACACACACACACCTATGTCGGTTGTGCGCCTCGGTGACGGCGAGCTGCTGACCATGGCGCAGGAACTGCTGCTCGATCTTGACCATATCAGAACAGACGGCTATTTCCTAAGCTACGCCGGTGTGGATGTTCCGGATTTAGCGGCGCGGGACCAACTTGCTGATGCGGTGCGAAAGGCAACGATTGTCGGCATTCCCAAGCTGCGGATTCCTAACTTTCTGCCGCTGATGTTCCCTGTATTTCTTGCCCATGGTATTGATTACCGCAGCTTAACCTTAATCCACTCTACCGTCAACTACATTCTCTACACCGAAGGTTATTTACCCAGGCTGCTTAGCGGCCGCCGCGTGCTGCTTGTCGGCAATACAGCTCCCGGGTTGGCAAACATCTTAAGAGAAAACGGCGTTCATGTTGTCGAAGCGATATCCCCTGTTCAAGGGGTCAAAGATATTCCGCGTATTATGGCATCCATTCGAACCTTTGATTTCGATATTGCCCTTGTTTCGGCTGGTATTGCTGCAGTAATTATTGCCCAGAAGGTGGCCTCTGAGCTTGGAAAGGTCGCCATAGACTTCGGGCATTTAGCCGATTCCATCGTAAAAGGGGAAGCTCCGTATACGATAGAGGCTAAACTCTGATTCAAACTTCTAACTTGGGAAGGAGGGCTCGAGAAACATGAAGATGTTAACACGAATCAAACGTTTAGGGCGGCCAAAGAAGGGGATTGGAGACCGCCGCCATACATCCCGAAGACGCGGAGTCTCTTCCCGGGCGGCCCAAGTACCCTGGGCATCGCGGGTGTTCCTCCATTCCAGCCGTTCAAGAGCATATAGGAAGGCTTATAACCTTGGTTATGATAAAGCGTTTAATGAAGGTTGGGATCTCGGGATACAAAACTTCAGCACGCCGCTTGATCTCACAAGCATCATTATTCCTACTTATAACCAATTGGGCTATCTTAAGCTGTGCATCGAAAGCATCCAAGCCAAGACCTTGGAGCCTTACGAGTTGATCGTGATAGACAGCGGTTCGACAGATGAAACGGCTAATTATCTGCGGAGTCTGCCCAATACTGTAAAATATCAGCTTAGTCCGGAGAAC
>DASWUO010000385.1:0-3102 GCA_036401615.1 Bacilli bacterium
AGTGACTTAAACATAAATGAAATTAAAACTTATTATGATAGAAATCAAGCTGCTATTGCTTCTGCGGGAGGTGTAGCCGTTAAATATGCAGCCCGTGAACCATGGCTTCTAAACGAGAAAACCCCCATCCTTTCATTCACTCGGTACTTAGATCCCAACGGGATGGGGAATTCATTTCTGGAAGTAGAGGTAGAAGCCGCGGAATTATTTACGATGGACATAACCGATAAATTCGGAGACTATGAGCTTACGATGTTTTATCAAGACTCTGTAATATTTACTAATGCTAAAAATCCGGCAATCACCGTTATGAACACCAACTTTTCCCAAATGAAAACAGCTTCGTTCAATAAGGACAAAAGGTACTTTATTTACCATCATTCGGAGCAAACCCCTTTCGCCTTCCTAATGTCTGTTCCTGAAAAAAGTTTTTTGGCCCCTCTTCGTTTTTTCCAAAAGGTGACCCTGGCGACAATTATTATGCTAATCGTATTCTCCTTATCGGTCTTCTATTTTCTATCAAAAATCTTGACATACAAGCTCTATCGATTAAAAAAGGCCATAGACTCCATAGAATTAGCAGATCAAGTAAACATACCGGATACAAAGTATCCCATGGATGAAATCGAATGGATCAACCGGTCTTTTGTTAAAATGCAAGAACGTTTGAAGATTTCGCTGGAGGAAACCATTCATTCACGAACGATGCAGCTAAAGCTGCAATTCGATTCTTTACAATTGCAGATCAATCCTCATTTCTTGTTTAATATGATTGGTGTGATTAACGGTCTGGCCGAAGAAGGGGATACCGATCAAATTGAAAAAATCAGCCAATCCCTGTCCAATTTTTTGCGGTATACCATGTCCACGGATTCTCCCATCATTTTATTCGAAAAGGAGCTTGAATTCACTATCAGTTATTTGAATTTGTTGAAATCCCGGTACATGGAAAGACTTACATTTGAAATAGATATATCCGATGCCATGCTTAATATATGGATACCGAAACTTACTTTGCAGCCCCTGATAGAAAACTGTATTCAACATGGTTTACAGGATCATCATCCGCTGAACGTCAGAATAAAAGGCGAAATATCGGGCGATCGATGGTCACTTTCCATTTATGATAACGGTTCTGGCTTTGCCCCTGATAAACTTAATCTCTTACGCAGCAAAATTGATAACTATCTATTGAATATGGAGTCATTAAAAGAGACCGGGCATTTGTCATTTGGAGGCATGGGTATTCTAAACACTTTAGCAAGGCTAAAGCTAAGATTCAAGGATCATATTGATTTTACTATCGGGAATATCGAAGATCAAGGCGCATATGTAACCATTTCAGCCAAATGGACATGTTAAAGGAGACTCCCTTATGAAGATCATGATTGTGGACGATGAACCGTTTTTTTTGCGGAAATTAAGGAAAGTGATAGAAGAATACCGTGACATTCGGCAAGCACAAATTGAAATTGCCGCCGAGTGCTACAGCGGTCAAATGGCGCTTCAAGAAATACCCGGGGTCTTGCCGGATGTGGTTTTTACAGACATTCAAATGTCATCTGTCGATGGAATTGAGTTATCCAATTGTATCCTGAAGCGTTGGCCGATGATTTCCGTTGTTATTATAAGCGCCTTTCCTTCCTTCGAGTACGCAAGAGAAGCGATGCGCGCGCAAGTGGCCGACTTTCTATTAAAGCCTATTGAAAAACCGTCGGTATACAAGATATTAGACAAACTTCAAGAAGCGTTTGCCAATAAGCAGTATGTTCGTTCTCAAGAAATCCTGCAAAAATGGATAGAGAACAGAACTACCGAAGATTTGCCCGTTCTCATAGCGGGAAAGGCTTTTGCTTACCCTAAGTTCAGCATTAATGCGATTTCCAAATTGAATTCCTATTATGACCGCAAGCAATGGCTTCCCCAAAACACAAAAATATACCATGACTTTCGAAAAGAAGGACTATCCCATCTTGACCCTTCAGATGAATTATGGATCATTCATCCGGAAAACTCACGTGAGATTTTTATGATCATCGGGTATCATCAGGATTCTCCGGAAATGTTGACCCATATTCGGTCTGAGGCACAATTGTTTTTTGCCAAGAAAGGGGTTTCCCCCTCTATTGCCTACACCGATGGTTTGCAAGATCTCAACTTAATTTATACGATTACAGAAAAACTGACACAATTGCTTTATAAACATTGTGTTATAGGAAGAGCTGTTCTATTATCGTTATCTGCTTATTCAAACCAAAAAAATCACTTGCAATTTATCATTACGGTTGCGGACGAACGGCAGATGAACGGATACCTGACTAAAAAAAATTGGAATGCAATGAAAGAATATATTCAGAGACTATTTCTTCTCTGGGAAACAAACAGCTGCCCTTATGTGTATCTGGAACGCAACTTAAAACATATTGTTCAATTATTCATTAAACAAGATCCTGGTTTAGACCTTTCCCTGATCAAAAAACTTGAAAACCAGATGGAGGAGATTGTATATGTTGCCTCCACTTTTCATGAAGCCGCGGAATCTTTCTGTGATCTTATTGCTCACACCTTTGAATTAAAGGCTACTAAAGTATCGCATGATTATTACGGACAAGAGTTATTTAAACAGATCGAGCTGTATCTGGCATCCCATTTGGGAAATCCGGTAACCCTAACAGAATTGATGGAGCAATTTCACGTCTCCAGCACCTATATCTGTAATTTATTCAGGGAATTCAGCGGGAAAACATTTGTCGAGTACTTTACAAATTTAAGAATAAGCAAGAGCGCTGAGCTGCTTAAAGACTATCCCGACATGCTTCTGAAGGATATTGCTGAAATTGTGGGTTATACTGACCAGAACTATTTCAGCCGAGTCTTTAAAATCGTGATGGAAAAGTCACCCACTGACTATCGTAATAAACATGTATATTCATAAATAACGAAGATGCCGTTCCTAACGGCAAAAAGCCGCCGGTGTTCAGGCGGCTTTCTTATTGCTTAATCAGCATCCCCATCGAATCCTCGCCAATGGAAGCAACCTCCATGCCATCGGCTTTGCCATAGGTGACTCCCAACAGCAGCACATGCTCACGCAGAACCGTG
>DASWUO010000386.1:0-12323 GCA_036401615.1 Bacilli bacterium
TGTTCTTGCCTTCCACCGATATAGACGATCAGCTGTGGATTGGAAGGTCGAACGGCTTGCTTGCAGCAAATGAAGAAGGTTGGATTTTCAATACGAATAATCGCAGAGAATTGATTGTTGTCCTTGGCTTAAACCATTTTCAGAAGAATAAAATCAAGGAAATTGCCCGGATGGCCCAGCAGCATTTTGCTTTCAGCGGCATGCCTGCCTCAGTTGTGGTCAGCGAAGATATTACGGAGATCTCACGGTTAAATGAAGGATTCAAAGGACTCCATGAAATCCTCTATAAGAATATTGTGATCGGCAAGGGAACGGCTATTTTTTGTTTCGAAAAAATGACGAGCCCCGATGTTGAGTATGAGCTGTTATCCAACTCGGAAGAGAAACAAATGACCTTTGCTATAGAGAAAAAAGACTGGAAATGGTTGAAGAAAATGATTGGCGGATGGTTTGAAAAGTGGCAGCATGACCAATACCCCAGCATTTACGTGGAAAGGAATTTAAAGAAAATTTTATACGGATTGAAGAAAAACAATATCGAGCTTGACTTAATGACGAGCACCTCCCTGGAGAGGGCGGTTGGAGAAATCGTATATACCTCCACTTCATTTGCCGAGGCCGGGGATGCTTTCTGGGAAGTGCTTACCGATGCTCTGCAAGGTGGCGAGCAGGATACTTCCCATGAGAGCAGGGGGCAGCTATTTCATAAAATCGAGCATTATTTAATATCCAATTTAAGCTCTCCTCTGTCGCTAACCCAATTGATGGACGTTTTTGATGTATCAAGCACTTATTTGTGCAACCTGTTCCGCAGCTTTAGCGGCAAATCATTTGTTGAATATTTAACCCAATTACGAATTGATAAAGCCAAAAATTTAATGCTGGAGCATCCGGAGCTGAGCTTAAAGGATGTGGCGGAACTTGTGAGCTATACGGACCGGCACTATTTCACGAAGGTGTTTAAAGCCATTACAGGCAAAACTCCCTCAGAGTACAGGAACAGCTTGCAGACGTAGAATGAGTGATTTACAACGGAGAGCATAAGTAAAAGGAGGCAGTTACTAATAATGAGCAGCGGATCAAGCAGAGATGTAATCATCAATAATTTAGGTATTCTTCCCTTGGGAAATATTTGTTCGTATGAAGAGGCATGTAAAGTCGGTTATTCTGTTGACAGGAATGTGGAATTGCTGAAACGTTACAACTATGTTGTCACCCAGACTTTCTTCATATTAAGCGCACATATCCCCCGCACGCCCGAGTGGGAAGTGAAATGTGCGATCAGTTATCATCTTTGGTTAGACTCCGAACACAGCACCTCTCTTCGCAAACGTGTGTCTGAAATGCGTAATCCGCCGCTGCATCTGGATAAAATTCCTGATGAACCCTTGTTTATTTGGTTGGATGAGGCGATAAGGGCGGCCAATACGCTGGAATTGCTTGTGGGCATTTACCGGGTCATCCGACCGGAAATCATTCGTTCCCTGAAGAAACACATTGCTGAAACAAATCCGTTAGTGGATCTTCCTACTTGCCGGATACTGGCATCTGTAACTGCGGAAGAAGAAAGCATGTTTCACTGGGGGGAACAAGCGATTGCGGCCTTAATCCATTCGGAAGAGGACCAACTCGCGGCTGACAGGTGGGAAAGCCATCTTCGTTCTTTTCTGCTCGCCGCAGGGGGGATGCCGGGAGATTTAATTAAACCGGATGATCACCAGATCCCTGTTCCGCGTTCCGATGGAAAGCCGTATGAAATGGATGCTTACCCTCAGCGCGATGAACGTATGACAGATACCTACAATCAATTTCTTCCCGCCAAGATATTTCAAGATGAAACGCGAAGTTACGAGGAACGGGCCCTTGCTTTGATCTGCTCGCGTGTTCGCGAAATGGATGTGCCTGAGTATATGTCGCCGATTATTTACAAAACGAAAGGGAAGCCGTGGGAGTATTACAGCGATTTAGGACGCCAGCTGTTTGATGAAGCGCGACACGCGATGATGGGGGAGGCAGGCCTCTATAAAGAAGGTATCCCTTTCTATGAATTTCCCTTACAGATGGTGGTCTCTGCTGCTTTTAATACGCAAATGGAGCCGCTGGAAACACACGCGGTGCTCTGGGCCATTGAGCAGAACTTGATGCCCAAGGAAACCGGAAAGAAGCTGGAATGGGATATAGCTAAATTAGCCGGCAACGATTTAATTACTATGTTTCAAGATTACGATTGGGCGGATGAAGTGCTGCACGCACAGATTGGCCGGAAGTGGCTTACTTCTGAATTTAGCGATACGCAGAAATTGAATCAATTTAGAGATGACAGTGTGCAAAAATTCATTGCATCAATGGAAAAGTATCTTCATATGTCCGACCAAGAAAATTGGTGGCCGCAGTTTATGAAGAGAATACGTGAAGTTTCGTAAATACCAAATTTGAATTTAGGAGTGCAGGCCCAAATGGCTTTGAAAATAGGTGTTGTAGGTTTAGGTCAATTTTCCGGTTCTTTTATTCCGCTGTTTCAAGCTCATCCCTTGGTGGATGAAGTCGCTGTTGCCGAGATCGTTCCGGAAAGAAGGGAGGAGGCCGTACAAAAATTCGGAGTATCCCGCACTTTTGCTTCACTTGAGGAAATGTGTGAAAGCAACGTGGACGCGGTTGCCATATTCACACAAAGACATCTGCATGCCAAACATACGTTAACTGCGTTAAAAGCCGGGAAACATGTTTATTGTGCGGTTCCCATGGCCCATTCCATCGAAGATGTAAGGGAAATTCTTCTTGAAGTCACCCGTACGGAAAAAATTTATATGACTGGTGAGACAAGCTACTACTACCCCAGTACGATTTATTGCCGGGACCGTTTTCTAAGAGGGGATTTTGGTGATTTCGTCTACGGTGAAGCGCAATATTTGCATGATATGTCCCATGGCTTTTATGAAGCCTTTCAAAATTCCGGCGGTTCGGATTGGAAGAAGGTTGCCGGATTTCCTCCGATGTATTATCCTTCCCACTCGGTCAGCATGCTGCTGTCCGTAACCGGTGCCCGGGCAACCCACGTCTCATGTCTGGGTTTCGTAGACCGCAGTGACGACGGTGTATTTCGCAAAGGTGCAAATTTATGGGATAACCCATTCAGTAATCAAACCGCATTGGTTCGCACATCCGACGGAGGGATGTGCCGTCTCAATGAATTCCGCCGTGTCGGATGGGGTGGACAAAACGGGGTATACATGAGTATGTTCGGCACCTTGGGCAGCTTTGAGGAACATGCCGGATCGCAGATTTGGACGTCAATTAACCATGGAGATGTGCAGGATATAAGCGAAATGCTCCGTTTTGAAAATACTTTTGAGCAGAAAGCCGATGAAAAACTGCATTATATCCTGCAGCAGGATTTTCAGCAAGGCGTATCCAAGGTGCATAAAGTCAACCGTTTGCCTAAAGAGTTCGATGGACTTGTCAACGGACACGCAGGCTCCCATCAATTTTTGGTTGACGATTTCGTTAAGTCGGTTGCTATGGGCAAGCTGCCTCCCAATCATGCCTGGAATGCGGCTAAATATTGTGTGCCTGGAATTATATCCCATGAATCGGCCAAGCAAGGCGGCATTCAGATGGAATTACCCGACTTCGGAACGCCGCCATCCGGTTGGGACATTCTGGATCCTGAAGTGTAGGGGGATAAAATGGATAATCTGTGGGAAGCCAAATGGATCTGGTTAGATTTGCCCGAAGGTACATCTAATGTGTATATGGAAGCGCGTAAAGGGTTTGAACTGGATTCCGGGCTGCTTGCAGCCTCTTTGCATGTTTCGGCTAATCAAGCATATAAAGTTTGGATTAATGGGGATGAGTTGGGGAGAGGTCCGTCGCCTTCTGATAATCAATGGAAATATTATGATACGTATTCGGTAAACGGGATACTTAGGAAGGGTGCTAACAGCATCGCTGCTGTTGTCTATAATTTTGGCTCAGAGCCTATTGTGACGGAGCAGTTTAAGGGGCCGGGCGGTTTTCTCCTGCAGCTGAATATGAAAACCACGGATGGCGATATGACCATTTGTACGGATGAATCATGGAAGTGCCGCCGTTCTCCCAGATGGATACAAACCGTTTCAAGGCAGCATCAATGGAACGGTTTTCGGGAGATCTATTTGGCGGACGCAGAGGATGGATGGGAGCAGATTAAGTATAACGATGCCAATTGGACAACTGCAGCAGTTGTTGCAGATGCGGTGCAGCCGGATTCTCCCTGGCCCAGACTGCTCCCGAGAGAAACACCTTTTTTGGCCAAAGAAATCATTCTTCCGAGCTCAATTGTCAGGGTAGACTCTAATTTTGGCGCGAGACTGGGGGAGCGTCATCTTCTTGACAAACACGGTTTGCACGAGTCCATGTTTGTTGATGCCTCCAAACCGGGCTCACTACCCGGTGTTGTATTTGACTTTGAGAAAGAAGTTGTCGGGTATCTCCATCTTGAAATCGAGGCGCCCGAAGGTGGTGTAGTGCAGCTTTCTTACGGTGAATCGCTGGAATTACATTTAATCGATACTTTTCTTATGAGAAAAGGAATGAATCACCTGAGTTCTTTCGGTCGAAGGGCTTTTCGCTTTGTTATGATCTCCTTCATGGCGACACCGCAGCCGGTTTATGTCCATCAATGCCAAATGGAGTTTGTACATTATCCCTTTGATCAAGTCGGTTTGTTTGAATCAAGCGATCCGCTTCTGAATGAAATTTGGAAGGTCGGGAAATATACGGCCATTGTGAATAGTCAAGAGCATATAGAGGACTGCCCTTATCGGGAGGGATCGCTTTGGGTTGGAGACACGCTTGTCTTGGGCAAAGTCATTTACCACA
The DNA here is from genome assembly GCA_036401615.1 of Bacilli bacterium. GTDB lineage: Bacteria > Bacillota > Bacilli > Paenibacillales > DASWUO01 > DASWUO01. Next base: position 4,861 of record DASWUO010000386.1, read on the forward strand.
CCTTTGGCGATATGGCTTTAATGAGAAAATGCTTGCTTCAGGAAGCAAGAATCCAGAATCCGGACGGGTCGATTCCGGGCACGGGTCCGGAGAACAATCTGTTTCTCCTCCCTGATTTTTGCGCTTACTGGTTGCTTGGGGTACACGAGTTTTGGACATTTACCGCAGACCGCTTATTTTTAGCAGAAATATGGCCGAATGTGCGAAGGCTGCTGGAATGGTTTCAAGACCAGGAAGATGAGAAGGGCTTATTCCAGATGAAAGATCATCCGAGATGGTGGTGTTTTATTGATTGGGCCGATTATATAGACAGAAGAGACCGGGTGACGGCCATTTCTTGTTTATACCATAAAATTCTCCTGAAGGCTTCGGAACTGGCAGAAGTGATGGGGGAAAGCGAGCTTTCCAATGAATTCATTGGAAAGGCGAAGAAACTTCGATTCACGATTCGGGAAACCATGTGGTCCGACCGGCATCAGGCATTCGTTGATTGTGTAACTGATGAAGGACACTCCGAGAGATTAACTCTGCAGACTAACTTTATGGCGATGTGGACAGGCATTTTTGCGGAAGATGAGGCGGAACGTTTTCTGCAAACTGCTTTAGCACAATGCAGCTTCCCGAGATAAAAGGAGCTTTTTTCTATCATATTGTTTTAGAAACCCTTTTTGAACGGGGTCACGGCGCCAAGGCTTTGGAACTGATGCGCACCTATTGGGGAGAAATGCTGCATCGGGGGGCAGCCACGTGGTGGGAAACCTTCGACCCCTCGACTCCACATTGTACGGTTCCAAGCAATTATCAGGGAAACACACCTGTGTATCTTCAGGATTATATCCCTGTTAGCCTTTGTCATGGTTGGGGAGCTTCGCCCACCTATTTGCTGATTCAACATGTGCTGGGGATCAATGTATTAAATTTAGGTTCCAAGGTGTTACACTTGAGTCCATTTACCAAGGATTTAAATTGGGCCAAGGGAGAAATTCCTACACGATGGGGAACTATTAAAGTGCATTGGTGGACGGATACAGACAAATCCATTAAATATAAGTTGGAAATTCCGGGTGAACTTCAATGGGAAGGCAATTTTGATGAGGAATTGATTGATGTTGAAGCTATCACCTTGTAATAACCCCTTGACCGATTAGACCGTTCTCGAAGAATATGATTTTTTATTGTCTAGGAAATTATACAAAGGTCTTTTCTGTGGATAACTTAATAGGGTAAAATAAAGTAAAAAATAGTGTATAGGTGAGAAGCATATGAGTAAGCATAAAGTGGAGAAAAAGAGAGGAATCATTAAGCAAATATTAAAAGATCACTTCCATGGATTTTGGGAAATGCACAGCGGACTTTATCCGGAAGCTATGCGAAAAGATATGGAAGAAACGGTACGAAAGGCAATACGCTGCGGAACAAATGACTTGGGTTATGCTCGTTATGAATGTTTGGGATGCAAGGAAGGAACTCCTGATCCTGTGATTATATGCTTCACATGCAAGAGCCGGTTTTGTCATGGATGCGGCAAGAAATATACAGACGAGTGGACGGAAAAGCAAGTAGAAAGGATCTTGAATGTCCCTCATCGCCATACCGTATTTACGATCCCGAAGGAACTACGGAAGTACTTTTTTGCAGATCGAAATAAGCTCACGGAACTGAGTCAAGAAGTGGCAAAGGTGTTTCAATACTGGTATCGGAAAAAGTACAAAAGCCGAGAATTAGAAGTGGGCGTGATCACGGTGATTCATACCTTTGGCAGAGACTTGAAATTCAATCCGCATATCCACGCGTTGGTAACGGAAGGCGCGATAGATAACCAAAAGCAATGGAGGGGTATGGAGTTCATTCCCTATCGGTTCCTGCGAAAGTCTTGGCAAAAACTAGTGCTAGATTTGATGAAGAAATGGTTTTCGGAGAATGAAAAAGTAAAACATTTAATTGACCAACTGTATGCCCGATATACCCATGGGTTTTATGTCAATGCAGAACAAAGGATGCCAAAGGTGCGGCTAAATATATTGGGCGTTATTTGGCACGGCCAGCTATAGCGGAGTACCGGATTGTAAGCTATGACGGCCAGAAGGTCCACTATTGGTACGAAGACCACCAGACCAAGCAGCGGGTGGACGAGGTGGTGCCGGCATTTCGGTTTTTATATGATCTACTGCAGCATATCCCGCTGAAACATTTCCGAATGGTAGGTCGGTTTGGACTATATAGTCGGGGGAAAAACAAAGAGGCCCAAAAGATCGTGAATATTAATAACTTCATACGGACGAAGCAAATCGAGATGGTATTAGAGCAAAAGAAAGTAAGGAAAAACTACCGTCAGAGGATGATCGAAAGTTTTAGTCGCGATCCAATTCAGTGTCCTTGCTGCAAGCAAACGATGGAGCTTGTGGCAATTTGGCATGCAGACTATGGGCGGATTTACTATTACAATGGGGAGAACGAACGAAAACAAGAAAAGAAATGGGGAATCCGAGAATATGAGCGAAAAAAGCAAAAACCAAGGCAAAGAGAAAAAGCAGCAAGTTAGGGCATACGACGATATGGAAGGGATTGAAGAGGAATTCTTGGGATTAAATGAACCTGAGGTCTTCATTGATTTTGTCCGTTTAGTATGTGGATGTATAGATCCTGTACCCGAATTCATTATTGATGAATTCTCCTGGGATCTAAAAAAGGGAGAAGAAGTGGAAATGTGTTGTCCCAAGTGTAATGGAACAATGATTCGGAAAAAAGAAAAAAAGAAGGATTAGGATATCTTGATCAGTGGCTTGAAAAACTTGGAGTGTAAGACTTGTATATCGAGTGGAAAGTTTACATGCCGCCTTTGAAATTGTATGGTAACCGCCATCTAATCAGAGCATGCAATTTCAAGAGTGGCTGGAACCGATATACAAGTCTGTAACACACTAAGGTATCTCAACAGTTCAATCACCCGAAGGGTGACTTTGTTCTTGGATATTTGTGGCATGATTCATTAAAATTTATTTGTCATTATCACAAGTCTATAGATAAACTTCGTGTGTGGAATGATCAATTGAAAAGCGGAAAAACCTTTGGGTTTCCCGCTAGACTATCCAGAACAAAATAATTTCATTATTAGAATCTAGTGATAATTCACTTAAGGGTGATTTTTTTTTGCTAGCATATTTTTTCCTTCTGCCACCGTATGGAGTCATCCCACTCGGAGAAGGTTAAATCGAACTTCTTCCAGTAATATTTCAGTGTATTGTCTGTCCAGCCTGTGTAGATTTCTTCCCAGGAGTTAGGGACATGAGGTTCAAGTGACCTAGGGTCGATTATGTCGTTTACCGATTGGTAGCGAAAATCGCAGGAGAGTCTGATTTGTTTGCTGTTTTGATTGGGCAGGGCTTTGTGAACAGTCTGGCTGTTAAAGATGACGACATCCCCAAGATGATAATCTCCGGCAGCCCATTCCATATTAAATCCGCAAAGAATGGATTCCAATCCCCCAGCACCATTCTTGGGCGCCACATCAATTACACCCATATGATGGCTTCCCTCGAGAATGGAAAGTCCGCCAAGCTCGCGGGGACAGTCACTAAGCGGGAACCAGGCTGTCCAGGTTTCAGTTGTTCCTTGAATGTGGATGAAATCCTGATGTGGCGGAGTGGTATAGACAAGTTCATGAGGCAATACAACTCTGGCAATCGTTTTAGGATGCGGAAAGGGTTCAGCTTGGAAAAGGCAGTGAAATACATTCAACAGCCCAGGCTCATGTGCAACTTGGTGAAATAATTCCAACCGTTGAATCTCCAGATATAGGTCTAGAGGAAATCCGTTACCTAGGACACTTTCGGCCGGTAGTTTGTTGACGGCCGCTATATCGGCGATTCCTTCCATGAAATCTTTACTCGGATCCAATAGCTGCCTTCTTTGCAGAATCTCCAGGATCTGGCGTCTAAGTGTAGAAAGAGTGTCCTGTGGAAATAAACCGCGAAAGAAAAGATAGCCCTCCCTTTTAGCCAGAGCCCGGAGTTCATCCGGATTAGCCAACAATGGTGTGGCGTCTTGAAACTCTTTGGTCGCAGGTCTTAATGCATTATCTATGGGCCATGCCGATAGTCCTTCCATAACGTCTGTCATGCTAATGCCTCCTTGTATACTTAAATGAAGTAACACCATCTTATACCAGATAATTTACCTTGGCTTTATCTTCTCCAATAGAAAGTTGCAGTTTACAGACTTAAGATGATAAATATTAAGTTACAGTACTCAAATGTAATAGGTATACTGAAGATAAAAGTTACACATATCCTGTGTGGGGTGTTAATATGCTCAGAGTGAACTGGACAGCATTAAATCCTGTTGTGACTCATGCCACTTATTTGAAATGCCAGGCTGGTTTTCAATTTGGGCCAAGAATTATTTATGAACATCAGTTTATTTATGTGTCCAAAGGTAAAGGCACGGCAGACATTCAAGGCAGAACTTATCAGGCTGAGGAAGGAGATCTGTTTTATTACGGTCCACAGATCGGTCATTGCTTTCGTGCAGATGACTTAACTCCTTTTGAAATCGTGGGAATGCATTTTGAATTAATAGGAAATATCGAAACGGACGCTAAAAGGCCGGCAATAGCGAAGGAAGTAGGATCAACTTTACCCAATCATGCCATTAGGAATTTGTTGTATATTGGAGAGCGGGGACTTGAGGAATTGAAGGTGCCCGAACATATTCGGGTGAACGGTACTGGGATCGACGAATTATTACTGAAAATGGTTAACCATTTCCGACAGGATAACAGTATGACGGCAATCGTCAATCGCGGTCTCTTTCTTCATTTATTGGAACGGCTTCACAAACACACGCATAAAGTGTCAGAATTGCTATCCCCCCAGTTGAAAATTCTTTACCATCTGCAGTCAAGGCTTAAACAATATGCCGAACTGCCCTATTCAAGGACCTGGATGAAGCAATGGACGGGATACAACGAGGATTACTTGTCCCGGAACTTTCGTGAACAATTTGGCGTTTCACCCCACCAATATCATCTTTTGCAAAAGATTGAAAAAGCTAAGGAGCTTCTGGCGCATACGGATTGTTCCATCACCGAAATCAGCGGTAAACTTCACTTTAGCTCGATCCATTATTTTTGCCGGTTGTTCAAAACTTACACGGGGCAGTCACCTTTGCAGTACAAGAAGACAAGAGAAATGTTCTAATAGGGATATATGCCTATTCTTTGTTGACAGAAAGAAGGGTTCAATATTATACTTGTTTTGATATTATTAATGTCTGATGTTTAGATCAAATGATATGTGTTGCAGTTTTTAAAATATGAGGAGGCTTACGCATGACCAAGGCAAATCCAATACGCATCCATCCCCAAAATAACCGTATTTTTGAATATCGCGGTAAACCGCTTGTGCTGGTATGTGCAACTGAACACTATGGCGCCGTTATTAATCGTCCGTTTAAGTTTGAGAAATATCTGGCTGATGCCGCTGAGAAAAAACAAACCTTGACCCGTTTATTCGTCCTGTTCAGAGAGCAGCAAAGCAGTATGAATCCATACTCAACATGTAAACCGGAATCACCTGATTTCATTTCCCCCTTTAAACGAACAGGTCCGGGAATGGCATTGGACGGCCAGCTTAAGTATGATCTCACGCAATGGAACCCGGAGTTTTTCGAAAGACTCCACCGGTTTCTTTCCTTAGCAGCGGATTACGGAATTATTGTGGAAGTAACCTTATTGAGCAATACTTATGGTCAGGCAGTTTGGGACTTAAACCCGTTGAATTCGGAAAATAACATTAACAATTTGGAAAAAATCAATTGGACGGATTACAATACACTGCGAAACCCCAAGATTCTACAATGGCAGATTGCTCATGTACGAAAGATTGTGGAAGAGACCAAACTATATGACAATATTATCTATGAGATTTGTAATGAACCTGGCGGAAAATTTCCGGGGGATGATACTTATCCGACCCCAAGTGAAGTAGATGATTGGCAGATAGCCATTGCCCAAGTGATTCGCGAGAATGATGCAGCCTTTCCCCATCAGCATCTTATTGCTGCACAAGAAGCGTTTACCTACGATCCGTGGGAGCAATCATCCAATAAATCCTTTCACGATTTTCCAATCGATATCGTGAATATGCACCCGTTGCCTAATACCACGTACGGCGGAAAAGGCTATCATATGGGAGATTTTATGTCCAAACAGCTAAAAATTCGTGAATTAAGGGATTATTGCCTAGCAACGATCAATGAAACGAAACCGCTTAATCTTGATGAAGACAATGTGGCCAGCCAATATAAGGATCCGGACGGTTGGATCATCCACCGAAAGCGCGCCTGGACTACATTGTTCTGCGGATGCCATTATGATGTTATCGATTTTTCGATTATCAATTATTTAGAAACCGGAACACCGGATTCGCAGCGACACATACGTACATGGATGAAGCATTTGTCTGAATTTATTCACTCTGTTGATCTTACACATGCCCGCCCATTGGTTGGATGGCTTAAGGATCAATCCGCACATACGGTTGAATCTGTATTTGCCGTTGAAGGGGAAGATTACTGTATCTATCTGGCGGATGAAAGAGAATTGGAACATGAGGGATATGGAAGTGTTATTCGTGGTATGGTCAATATAAATTTGCCATTGGGATGGTATAGTGTTTCTTGTTATTCTCCAGCGACAGGGCTTTATTCCCCATCGATAACCATGGAAGGAAGTCCGGATATTCAAGTGAATCTGCCTGAGTTTAGTCATGACCTGGTAGTGCGGATTACCAGATTAGAGGATAATTCTAAATAATATTTAATTATTCATATTTGTTCCGATAAGCTTTGGGGGTCATCCCCAAAGCTTTTTTGAACGATTTGTTGAAATTGCTAATGTCTTCAAAGCCCACTTGGTGAGCAAACGTCAAAATTTTGCTATCTGTTTGTTTTAAAAGCTCAGTGGCTAGCTTTAAACGAATATCAGTACGATAGTCCAAGAACGTACGGCCTCTATAGTACTTAAATTTTTTCTTGAAATTGGATGGGAAGGTAAAACGCATACAGCCAGAAAGACGGAGACAAGGGGATAGTGACCGTTTCTATTGATGGCGGGAACGAAATGTTAATTGACCTTTACTCCAGCTCAAACTATGCGTATCTAACGATAGACCGGATTGATGCGAATCCATAAATAATACTTGATGTCATAGACACAACGAAAGGCAGGTGTTTGGATCGCCTGTCTTTAGTCTGTTTATCTGCCAATGAATGAGTCTATTTTTATCCCATATTCTAATTGGGGTTTCGGAGAATGGGAAAACAGGGCGTTTGTCTTATTTGCATAGTAATAAAGCCGATTTGCCAAGACATGCAGTTTATAAAGTGAAAATAATGTATATATAAGAAAGAAATTGACAAGAGCAAAACCTGCTTATATAATGTGAATTAAGTCTTATAGTCAG
>DASWUO010000387.1:0-8464 GCA_036401615.1 Bacilli bacterium
AAGGTGGTCAGCAATATTACAGTGGGATATAACAATTTTGATTTGGAAGCGATGAAGGCGAGAGGCGTTATGGGGACCAATACCCCGCATGTTCTGGATGAAACCGTGGCTGATCTGGTGTTTGGGCTGATGCTCTCGGCTGCCCGCAGGCTGCCGGAACTGGATCGCTTAGTTACGGCAGGGGGATGGCGCACGGGGCGGGATGAAGTTTTATATGGGGTTGACGTACATTCCGCCACATTAGGGATTATTGGGCTTGGCCGAATAGGGGAAGCCATAGCCCGGCGCGCAAAATTCGGTTTTAATATGGAGGTGCTGTATTATAACCGCCATCACAATGTGGAGGCCGAAACCAAGCTTGGGGTAAAATATAGGGAGCTGCCGGCTTTACTCGAGTCATCGGATTATGTTCTTCTCATGACGCCTCTCACACCGCAAACGGAAAAGATGATCGGCAAGGCGGAATTTGCGATGATGAAGAAATCAGCGATCTTTATCAATGCTTCCCGTGGGAAGACAGTCGATGAACAAGCCTTGATTGAGGCACTGCAGCACGGAGAGATCAGGGCAGCAGGTCTTGATGTGTATGAACAGGAGCCCGTTGCCGCAGATAACCCTCTTCTGCACATGGATAATGTAGTCACGCTTCCCCATATTGGGTCGGCCACGGCCAAAACCCGCCTCGACATGGCCATGTTGGCCGCACAAAATTTAGTGGACGCTGTGTACGGGGTGAAACCTTCTTGTTTAGTCAAGGAGCTGCAGTAATTAATATTGTAAGAGGGTAACATGGCTGTGTCTGAAAACGGAAAATGTCGATGTTATTGCAGTTTGTTCATTGTGTAGGAATTATAGAGAACTATTCCCCGTGGATATTTTCATTAAGCAACGAACTAGTCAAATAACTCCAATAAGGTACGAAACCGACCCAATGCAAACAAAGGGCAGAGTGTTAATTTCAATAAGGTCGAAAAAGGAACCTATAGTTAAAAAACATCTCATTTCCCCGGTGTTTAGTACATTTAAGGTCGAAAAAGGATCTTATTTGGAAATAGCAATACTAATTTTTTGCAATAGGCTCTAATTGAGGCCTTATTGTAAAAATTGAACGATTAGGGAAAATCCTCAAGTCAATTCAGTTCCTTTCACCTCTCGTAGCGGTTGATTTCGTTCTCTTCGCAGGCTTTGGAGCAGAATCGACTGAACTTCTCTTCACACTGGACGCAGCTGACATGCTGCAGATGGCAGAAGTCATAAGCGCAGTTGACATAGCGATCTTCGGGTTTTCCGCAATGATGGCATCGGCCGACAATGGTATCCTCATCGGTTTGGTTAATGGGGATTGAAATGCGCTCATCAAACACATAACATTTGCCGTCGAACCATTTCCCCTTGACCTCAGGGTCTTTCCCGTACGTTACAATCCCGCCGTCAAGCTGGTACACGTCCTTAAATCCTTCCTTCAACAGGAAGCCGGACAGCTTCTCACAACGCACCCCGCCAGTGCAATAGGTGAGGATGGTTTTGTCCTTGTAATTCTGCAAATTCTCCCGAATCCATTGCGGAAAATCACGGAAGGAATCCACCTCAGGCCGAATGGCATTCCGGAAATGGCCGATGTCATACTCGTAATCATTGCGCCCATCCAGAACAATCACATCTTCCTGCTGCAGGTAATCGTAAAATTCTTTGGGGCTGAGATGCTTGCCTGAGAGTTCGTTCGGATTGACATCCTCATCTAAGCGGAAAGTGACTAATTCCTTCTTGTGACGAACAAATATTTTTTGAAAAGCATGGCTGTCCGCCTCATCGATCTTAAAGGCCATGTCTTGGAAAAGCGGATTTTGATGCATGCTGTCCATATAAGCTTGGGTTTGCTCTACTGTGCCGGATACCGTCCCGTTGATGCCTTCCTTGGCGACTAAGATGCGCCCCTTTAAACCTAATATTTTACAAAAGGCAAGATGTTCTTCAGCGAACAGTTCATGATTCGTAATAGGGACGTATTTATAAAACAGTAAAATTCTAAAGGGTTTCGGGCTGCTCACTGGAAAAGTCACCTTTCTGACGAGATTTAGATGGTTTTTTCGGGTTTTTAACTAAGCGTAACGCGCAATTGCTGGTGGATATTGGTATTGACAACTTTAACGGAATATGGTTATTTATTTGATCTCACATGATTATTTCTGTTCAGTCAGGATTAAGGGGCCGTTGCCGGTAATGGCAATGGTGTGCTCATATTGTGCCGATAGATGGCCGTCCATTGTTCTCGCTGTCCAACCGTTGGCATCACGGCGGCTATGATAAGTGCCTGTGTTGATCATGGGCTCGATCGTGAACACCATGCCTTCCTTCAAGCGCAAACCGCGGTTCGGCAAGCCGAAATGGGGGATTTGCGGATCTTCATGAATGCTCGGGCCGATGGCGTGGCCTACAAAGTCGCGAACCACCGACAGCCCTTGTGCTTCGGCATAGCTCTGGATAGCGTGGGAGATATCTCCTATACGGTTTCCCGCAATGGATTGTTCAATACCCTTGTAAAGGGATTCCTTGGTTACCTTCAATAAATGTGAGGTGGTTTCCGATATCTTGCCTACGGCATAAGTCCATGCGGAATCGGCAAGCGACCCGTTTAAGTTGACCACCATATCTATAGTAACGATATCGCCTTCCCTCAAAGGCTTTCTGTTAGGAAATCCATGGCAGATCTCATCATTGACCGAAGCGCAGGTAGCGAAGGGGTAGCCTAAGTACCCTTTCTGCTCAGGTGTTGCCCCGTTCCGGAGTAAATAGGTTTCAACAAAGTCGTTAATTTCAAAAGTGGTGATCCCGGGCTTAACCAGGGCAGCGATCTGTTTATGACAAGAAGCCAGAAGTTCACCGGCTTCTTTCATCCGGGCAATTTCGTCTTTCGTCTTTAAGGTTATCAAATGGTGTACACTCCTGTTAGAAATATAGATGGGAAGCAAGTGATAGCGGCAAAATCATTATTGTCTTAATTAGTCTATGCTCTGAATGACCAATAGCAACCCGGATTGGATATCAATTTTTCCGGTATCGGACACCAGAATATTGCTGATGGCAAGGGACTGTCCCAAGTGTAAGGTTGCTTCGTGTAAAGGGTATTGAAAGCCATGCAGCGTGATCCCCGTCACTTCCAGAGATAGAGGAAGGAGGGAAACGTAAATATAGCGGGATTTCTGAATGAAAGCGGGTTGATCGATGACCCTGATTTCATTATATTCATCAACGATACGGCAAGTAATGCCAGACTTGAGTCCTTCCCGGAGAAGGTGTACATTGGCCAGGGAATGGTCGAACCGGGTACCCAGGGCTCCAAGGATGACAATTTCCTGCGGATTACGATCCAAAGCCTGCTTGAAGGCCATCTCCGTATCGGATAGATCTTTATCTACAGCATCGCAAGAATCAATGGCTTTGCTGTGATGGCGAATGTTCTCGAGCTCCAGCGGGGTTACGGAATCAAAATCACCGACTGACAGATCAGGGGAAATGTTGTGATTTAAGAGATAAACCGCGCCATGATCGGCCCCGATAATATAGTCACCCTGCCGGATCTCATCCAAGGCCCAACTCCCCAGATTTCCTCCCGTAAAGATGAGGATACGTTGATTGTTCGTAGTGTGCATGGAAATTCCTTTCTATCTCCTGAATCTCGAAGCAATTTGTTTGCTGTAAGGGAAGTTCTTTATATAGTATGTTAACACAAATAACAATGACTTCAAGGGTTATCGGCATTTAAATCAGGTTCGCTATTCACAAACCAATTTCGTTATGGCACAATACATATTAACGGGTAGACGCCGAAAACGTGCATACTGCCGAAGCTGCAGCAAGAAGCACAGCAAATTGAATAGGAGAGATGGAAGAATGTCGGAAACAACCAAGGATTTGAGGATTCGAAGCATAGTAATTAGTGAGGGTGACAACCGGGCGCCAAACCGGGCCATGCTGCGGGCCGTTGGATTTACAGATGAGGACTTCAAGAAACCGATGATTGGGATTGCCAGCACCTGGAGTGAAGTGACTCCTTGCAATATGCACATCGATAAACTTGCCATTAAAGCGCGCCAAGGCGCCAAAGACGGCGGCGGCGCACCTCTTATATTCAATACCATCACCGTATCCGATGGTATTTCCATGGGGCACGAAGGCATGCGTTATTCGCTGCCAAGCCGGGAAGTGATCGCCGATTCCATTGAAACCGTAATGGGGGCAGAGCGCCTCGATGGATTAGTAGCTATTGGCGGGTGTGACAAGAATATGCCCGGCTGCATGATCGCGATTGGACGCCTCAATGTTCCTGCGGTATTCGTTTATGGGGGTACCATTCAACCCGGCAAATTGAACGGCAAAGACATCGATATTGTTTCCGCTTTCGAGGCAGTAGGCCAGCATAACCAAGGAACGATTGACCATGATGAGCTTTACAATGTGGAATGCCATGCCTGTCCGGGTGCAGGTTCATGCGGGGGGATGTACACGGCCAATACCATGGCTTCTGCCATTGAAGCAATGGGCATGAGCTTGCCGAGCAGTTCCTCTAATCCCGCGGTTGCTTCCATTAAAGATGAGGATTGCCACAAAGCAGGAGTAGCGGTTGTAGATTTGTTACGAAAAGGGATTTATCCTAAAGATATCATGACCATTAAAGCTTTTGAAAATGCCATTACTGTAGTAATGGCGCTTGGCGGATCCACTAATGCCATCTTACATTTATTAGCCATAGCCCATTCCGTGGATGTGAAGTTAGAGCTCGATGATTTCGAAGAAGTGCGCGCCCGCGTACCGCATCTGGCAAATCTTAAGCCAAGCGGCCGCTATGTCATGCAGGATCTGTATGCGGTAGGCGGAGTGCCGGCGGTTATGAAATTGCTGCTTGCTGAAGGGCTTCTGCATGGAGATTGCATCACGGTAACGGGTCGGACAGTGGCCGAAAATCTTGCCGATTTACCGGGCCTAACCGAAGGTCAAGATGTCATTCGTCCTATGAGCAATCCGCTGAAAGCGACAGGCCCGCTGGTTGTTCTAAGAGGCAATTTGGCTCCTGACGGAGCGGTGGCCAAGATGTCCGGTCAAAAAGTAAGCAAATTAACCGGACCCGCCCGGGTTTTTGATTCAGAGGAAGATGCAACGGAAGCTTTAATGAAAGACCAGATTGTCAAAGGGGATATCATCGTCATTCGATACTCCGGCCCTAAGGGCGGCCCCGGCATGTCCGAGATGCTTTCTATCACAGCTATAGTTATCGGGAAAGGCTTAGGCGGCGACATTGCGCTGTTGACGGACGGCCGATTCTCTGGAGGCACCCATGGTTTTGTGGTCGGGCATGTAGCGCCGGAAGCCCAAGTGGGCGGCCCGATTGCCTTGTTGCAGGAAGGCGATTTAATCACCATCGACAGTATTGCCCAAGAACTCTCGGTCAATGTGACAGATCAGGAAATGGCAAACCGGCTTAAAGAATGGAAGCAGCCGCCGCTGCGATATGCCAAAGGCGTATTGAATAAATATGCAAGATTGGTTTCCTGCGCATCCAAAGGAGCCGTTACAGACTAAATGGAATCAGCTAACTTATCGAACCTAACCCATCTTACAAACCCCAAACCGTTGACCCTTTATTCAACAGCCTTAACCAGCCGGAAAACCTGCTATGTCTATTTGCCTCCAAGCTACCGGCATAACGAGGATCGGGAATATCCGGTCATCTACTTACTGCACGGAATGAACGGCTGCGAGACGGATTGGACAGCGAAAGGAAATGTTCACGGGACAGCCACAAGCATGATGTTAAGCGGAGAACTGAAGGAATCCATTATCGTCATGCCTTCGGACGGAGGATACCATACCGGAACCTTCTATATTGATTGGTTTGACGGTTCCGGTAAATTTGAGCAATATTTTATTTATGACCTTGTGCCAGCCATTGACAGTCAATTCCGAACATTGAAGTCCAAGGAATCAAGAATGATTGCCGGACTTTCCATGGGGGGTTATGGAGCCTTTGTGCTTTCCCTCCGTAACCCGCATTTGTTTGGTGCTGCAGGCAGCCTGTCAGGCGTTCTGGGGGATTTGGCTCCGGGTAAGCAAGCGGAGGAATTTGCACGCTTGCTAGGCCCTATCCACGGTCCTTATGCCCAAGATCATAATCTGTATGTTCTTTCTGAACGAAGAGCGGCGGACGACTCGCGTCCTGTTTTATATTTTGACTGCGGTACAGAAGATTATTTATATGAAGGAAGCGTGTCCTTTAAGCATCATTTAGACAAGATTGGGTACGCTTGTAGATATCAAGAATTCAGCGGTGCCCATACTTGGGATTACTGGCAGGAACATATTGTTGACGTGTTTCATTTCTTCAATGACTTTCTTGAATAATCAAGCCTATAGTTGAAAGAAGTCCTAAACATGACCTATTTTCCGGGAATTCCGTCCCCTTTCACCCTTGTGGATACCAGTGCTAAAGTGCAAACAGGAGATATTATGCTTCCCTTTGCTTATGATGAAATCTCCTGCCGCAGGGTAGGGTTAGGGGCCATGCCCATCATCCACCTCTGGCGCCACCAGAAGGCTGTAGTTTTAGGGATTAAAGACCGCAGGCTGTCCAATGCAGCAGAGGCTATTCAACAGCTGGGGAACCAGGGGTATTCCGTGGGGACAAGAAATTCAGGCGGCGCTGCGGTGCCCTTGGATGCCGGGGTACTGAACATTTCCTTCATATTTCCAAAAAAACAGGGTGCTCTTGATTTTCATCCCGATTTCCGGTTAATGGTTGAGATGATGGATCAGTTCATACAGTTCACATCTACAGCAGGAGTCCGGGTTCATCAGGGAGAGGTAGCGGGATCCTATTGTCCAGGCCAGTTTGACTTAAGTATAGAAGGGAAGAAATTTTGCGGAATTGCCCAGAGGCGGCAAACGAAAGCTTTTATCGTGCAGGGCTTTATCCTGGTAGAAGGCAGCGGACAGGCGAGGGCCGGGGCGGCAAAAGCTTTTTATGATAAGGCTGCGAAAGAATCGAATGTGGACGACTATCCGGATGTGCGTTCAGACAGCATGGGCAGCCTGCAGGAAACAGCGGGGATCCCCAGCGTGGAGGCGTTCGTCCATGGAATCAGGCAAGTGCTTTCCAGGTGGGAGTGCCATGAAGAGCATACCCGTTATAATGACTCGGATCAGACGCAAATGCAACAAATGATGGCACAGTTGCGAGAGAGATATCACAAATAAAACCCCTGCAAATGGGTTTTTTTTTGCATAGGAAATTATAATGAATTATACGCTATGGATATCTTTTTAAATCAACGCTCTTAAGCTAAATAACTCCAAATGTGTATTTAAGGTTCAAAAAGGATCCTATGCAATAGGGGTTGAGAGGTTATGGCCATATAAGGTCTAAAAAGGAACCTATTGTTTAAAATTCCTTAATTTTTCCGATGTCTAGAATATCTAAGGTCTAAAAAGGAGCTTAATCAGAATTGTGGTACTGGTTTTTTGCAATAGGGTTTAATTGAGACCTTATTTAAAAACGGATCAATTATATTTTTCTAATATCAACAATTGAACCCAAACAATATAGTCACCACCCAAAGGGTGACTTTGTTCAAATATCAGAAAGTATATAATTCATACTTAATTTTCTGATATTTCTAGGCAAACGCGCTCGTCCTTAAAAGGACGGTGTAGCCGTTTACCCTCGGGCAATTTTACCACACTGGAAGTAACGGTTGAAGCGGGTATGAAAAAAGGAGGAAGGGTGTAAAATAACTTATTGGTTAGGATTCGCTGATTATGTTTAATAATATAGAGGATTGTTGGACGGCAGGATGAAAATATTTTAGAAAAATGGGTAGAAAATGGGTGGATTATCTTCACTCTGTACTATATAATTATTATATCTGTTATAGGTTATATTTGTGAATTATTGTCTTAAAATAAGATAAAATAACTTTATTGTGAAAAACAGATGATAAATATTAGTATAACAGATATGTCTTGTTGAAACTCATAAGAGGTGATTAAGGATGGCTAAACAAGTTCAGGAGAAGGAAAAGTTGGGATATGAAATACATGTTTCAGAGGTAAGAACATTTAGTTTGCTTTCCCCGGATGGGACCTTGATGGAAGGCAGCGAGCTGCCCAAATTAACCGATGCCCAATTGAAGGAAATCATGCGAAGAATGGTTTTTACCCGAACTTGGGATCAGCGGGCTGTCAGTCTTGGCCGTCAGGGAAGGCTCGGATTCTATGCTCCGGTCTCGGGGCAGGAAGCCAGTATGGTGGGGAGCCAATTCGCTTTACAGAAAGAGGACTTTATTCTGCCCGGCTATAGGGATATCCCGCAAATGCTATGGCACGGATTTCCGCTGTATCAGGCTATTTTATATTCCCGGGGACATCAGCATGGCGGTCAAATTCCGCAAGATGTGCATGTGCTCATGCCGCA
>DASWUO010000388.1:0-4404 GCA_036401615.1 Bacilli bacterium
AAATAGTACATGAAACTTTCCGGGCTGAGATACGTCTACATGAAGTAGGAATTTTATGGAACATACTTTGTTGCACATACATAAGGAGGAACTATTTCTATGAAGAAGTCTAATCGATGGACAAGCTTGTTACTTGTTATGGCCATGCTTATTACCTTATTGCCGCCGGTGGTGGTGAACGCCGCAGGGGCGAGGGTTACGATAACGAATTTGTACAAAGCCACCACGCTCACGAATGGGAAACCAGCCGCTGTGGAAGACAGCAACATCTTCAGGTTTACAGTGAACCCCATCACGATAACGGCAACAATTGACGGCATTACCACCGCAGAAATACCGAATTTATATTATGTCATTACCAATATGAACACAGGTGTCGTCATAACGGAGAAGAGCAATAAGGCGAAGGTGGACAGTCAATTCGACATCCGTTTTACCAACGTGAATCTGACAGAAGGTTTGAATAAAGTGGTGGTCAGTCTGGATGGCAGCAGCTCGGTGGAATCGGAGCCGAACTGGGCTTATTTTGTACCGACAACGACGATTCAGGATTTGGCCGTAGATCAGCTTCCTTTCGACGAGAATAAGATCTATCCGCTGAACCCGGCTCAATTATCCAGTGTGACGATATCCGGTAAAGCTCCAAACGCTACGAATGTGACAGCCCAATTATATGGAGATGCTACGCCGAAGAGTCTGTTTACCTCGAATGGCACTTTCCTGCTCTCAGGGGATGACAAGAACAAGACGACGAACCCCGACTTTGAGCTTTCGCCGGGAGACAATTTATTTACTTTCTCCGCGAGCAATGCTTCCAAATCCTATCAAGTGGACAAGAATTTAATCTACGATAACGGCAAGCCTTTTGCCTTCAGCGCCAAAATCCAGGGGATTGTCAATGATGAGCTTATGTTGGCTGATGTTGCAGGGGTCAAGGATTATTTCAACCAGGAAGGTCTGCTCAGCAGTTCTCTTGTGGTGTATAAAGGATCCAATAAATCGGGCACCTTGCTGGTTTCCGGTACGGACTACAGCGTGGGTCAAGAGCCGCCAAGCGCGGGTGTCAATGCAGGCAAATGGTTTATCCAGTTTACTGCTTCCGGTCTGGCGGCTGCTGATGGAACCGCTGCAGGCCTGGCTCCGGATAATTATGTGTATGCCTCCTACCGGACAGGCAACAAGAAGTTGATCACTACACCGACGGTCACCACATCGAATGTTAGAATTGAAGCACTCATTAAGGATGATGTCACAGCCTTGAATGAAGTGGTTTACCGATATGTGGATGTTAAGATAGGTTCACAAACCTTCGGGCCTTATGACTTGTCCTCCGCCGAAGCAGCGCCATCGGTTGTCGCACATTTTCCCAGTACGATCCATTTGGATTATAGCAGTACAGAGCTGTCTATTGTGGGTGCGGCATTAAACGAGGCGGGAATCACGATATCCGTTGAAGGGCCTAATGGCACAAACCCCCTTCCGGTTCCGCCTGCGCCGCAGACTCTAGTGAAGACAGGATCGGCGTTTAATTATGCTACTTATGAAATTCCCACGGGTGTTTTAAATGCGACGTCCCCCGGCGGCGGAACGTATACCTTCTTCGTGAAAAGAGCAGACGGCACCTTAATCAGCCAGTTTTCTATCCCGGTTGTCGATCCATCGGCTGTAGTACCGCCTATTGTGGATACAACCTTCGCAGGCGGAGCCGACCCTGTCACACAAATTGTTGGTTTGCAGGAAGGCTATAACGCTGCAGCAAGAACGCAAAGAATTTACTTTGAAGCTGAGCCCACGCCGCTTGCTGTAAAGACAAGTGTGGAAATCTTCGATATTAATGGGCAATCCCGCGGAACCGGCTCTAATGTAGTGGCAGATACAACAGGACAGGATTTTGTACAGTATGACTTGCCGCCTACTCTTACCCAGGGAGATTACAAGTTTAAGGTAACTTATGATAACCATGTGCTGACGGAACGTTATTTCAGCATAGCTGCTCCGACTCCGCCAGCTCCAGCGCTAACGGTGCCCGCGGTGGCCAAGGTCTATATTCCTGATTTCAGCACGGTTCAATTCGATACGGATCCCGGAGCTCCAGTAGTCATGGGTCCGGCTCCTGCGGCTCCCAGTTATATAGTAGTAACAGGAACAAACTTTGGAACCAATCTGGCAGCAATTACTTTAGCGCAGTTAGACGGCGCGGGGACAGATGTTGCTTTAACCCCTTATGCAGTAGAAAATACGTATGTGGTATTCAAAATAGCCAATCAATCGGCTATGGATAACAGCGCGCAATATGAACTGGAATTTTCCGTTGCAGGCACGCCGTTATCTCATCTTATCGCCTATGAATCCGAGGTCATGACAACAGGCGCCTTAGTGCCGACATCCAACCCAACAGCAACTTATACAGGCCAAGTCATCACAAGCGACCTGACCATTAACGGCGCCTTGGGCAACCAATTAACCACAACCGAAGCTGCAGCATCCGCTACGGCTCTTACCGTATCCGGAGTAAACCTCGTCCAGGCAAACTTGTCAGCCAAGATTGTGAGGGAGAATGGAACGGCATTGGTCATCCCTGCGCCCACTATCGTTGTTGGCGCACCTGCCGCTGGAGGTATTCAGAAGGCCACTATTACACTTCCTGCAGGCCTGGCGGAAGGTAACTTTATGCTCCAATTCTTCGACAATGACCTGGTGAATCCGCCGACATTCATCGCCCAGCTTCCGTTTACAATAGTCAATCCCGCGATCATCAGCCTCACTCCGGATAAAGTGCCGGTTTCCGATCTGCCGGAACCCATTAAAGTAGTCGGAAATTTCTTGGGCCGCAAAGCAAATCTATTGGAATTCAGATTTACGTCCGATGCCACCAATATCATCGTTGACCAAGTGGCGGCAACCAGCGTGGAAGGGGGCACACAAGCGGTCTTTAATGCTCCTGCAGGATTAGCCAAGGGAAGCTATACCGTCACGATGCTTTACAACAGCGCGCTATTAGGCAATCCGCTTAAATTCACAGTTTCGTCGGAACCGGCCAAATTGAAAGAGAACCTGATCTGGTCCAAACCGGGGAAATATAAAGTATTTGATTTCTCCGTGGATTTGCCCATTCCTACAGAGAAGTCCCAGCTGGTGCAGTTTAAATTCTACAATACAGTAACAGACAATATTCCGCCTACTACATTTACCTTCAATTATATAGATCCAAACCTGCCTTATATTGATCATGTCTCGCGCAAAACCTCCTCGTCGGATAACGAGGGCATTCTGATCAGCGATAAAACCGTAACGGAAATCAGCGAGCAGCCTTCTACCCTGTTCATCTATACGGATACGAAAACGGCGAAGTTGAATGTGTACTTAGGCGATACCTTCAACAGCAGTTCCGTTCCATATAAGACCTTTATTGGAGCAACAGACTATGTGGTCATAGGCAACTACCGCAAGTTTACGCTGGATTTGGACGCCATACCTAACGGGACCAAGAAACTCACCGTAGTGCCGAGTCTGGACGCCACGCTCGCCCCGGTAAACGTGAAAAGCGGGGAGAATCTAATCGGAGCCAAAACGTATGATCTGGTCTTCTCCAGCACACCCTATGTTATTGCCAACAATATATTTAACGGGATGGTGATCCGGGCGGAAACAGAATTGTCCTGTACCGGCGTGCTGACCGGTTGTATTACGGGACGCCTCATCAACGTGCCGGGTCTCGACGTGATCAACAACGTCGATACCGCTACGTCCAAGGTTGAATTCTATATCAATAATAAACTGGCGCCTTTGCCGATCATCATTGATGTGCCGGCCACCAAAATCTTTAAAGCGCCCTTTACCGGGTTAGAAGAAGGCAAGAACACCTTCGCCTTCGTGATTTATCTTAAAGTCAACGGCGTCTTTACGAAAACCACCGAGAGTAAATTCGAGGTGTTTAAATTTAGCACCAGCGCTCCGGAGTTCGGCCAGATCAAACCGGTGGAATCGGGAGATATCGTGAATTACCCGGCCACGACTGTAGCCGATACCTATGCAACAAGCGAAACGGCGGTGGCCTTATCCGGTCAATTCGTGAATGCTACAGAAATTAAATTAACGGTGAAGACAAAAGATGTGAACGGGGACCTGGTCGTACCGTCCCTATATGACCGCAGGTATAATAACTTCTTGGTGGCGGAACCCGTCAGCGGGAACCCTAACTTCTTCAGTTTAATCAACACTGCGACCGGACAGTTTGCAACAAACATGATCCAGCTCTCGGTTAAGGGAGACACGGTCTTTGAATTCCAGATCACCAATGCCTCTAATGTAAAAGTTACGAAAACCATCACCGTCACAAGGGAACCGCGGCCATATAAGGTGGTATTCCCGAAAACCTTCATCAATGCCAAGAAATTAGAGCAA
>DASWUO010000389.1:0-4056 GCA_036401615.1 Bacilli bacterium
AAAGAAGATGAAGTGGATATGCTGGGCCGATTACAGGAGGTTCACCCGATAGACGGGCTGCAGCCGACGGTGTATAAGGAAGAATTGTTAAAGCTGCAGAAACAAGTTAGAAGTATACATATCGATGTCTCGTTAAAACAATATATTGTCAATCTTGTTGAGAGAACCAGAAGCCATCCCGAGATCTACACGGGAGCGAGCCCGAGAGCCTCGGTTGCTTTAATGCGAACCTCGCAGGGAAGGGCCTTTCAACAAGGCAGGTCTTATGTCATTCCGGATGATATTAAATTTATGATTGCCTGTACGTTGGGTCACCGACTCATTATGCGATCAGAGACCAAGTTAAAGGGCATAGAATCTATCCTGCATCATATCGTTGAAGAAACGGCCGTGCCTAACCTGCGGTATGCTTCATACCAGAGGGCCAGATGAGCAGTTATTCAGCATGGTTCCTCTTCTATATCTCCAGCTTTATTGGCCTGTATTGTTTAAGTATTCGATTATTAAGCTTTAGAAAAGTAGAGGCGGTTCGACAGATTTCCCGTAATCACATGGTTGCCGGCGATGAGGTGACCGTTAATTTGGCGATAACCCAACATTCCTATGTTCCATTAGGATGGATAACCGTTAAGGAAGAATGGGTCCATCAGGGAACCCAAAAGCCATACATTCATCGAAAGCTGTATGTTCCTTGGTTAAACAAGGTGTTTCGATACAGCTACAAGATTACGGGATTACCAAGAGGCCAGTACCATGCCCATCAAATAGAGATCACGACAGGTGATTTATTCGGATTTCTCCGTAAGAGTAAATTCCTCAATGTACCGATGAATTTTACAGTCCAGCCTAAACCGGCAAACCACCGCTTTCTGTTTGGGGACGGCTTGAGCCGGTATGACGGGGATAAGGCGGTTAGACAGATGCTCCTGAATACTCCCCAAGTAAGCCATGTGCGCAATTACCTGGAGGGAGACGCCATGAACCGTATCCATTGGAAGATGAGCTCGCGATTGAACGATCTCATGACCAAGGAAATGGATACTTGCTTCGAGAACCATGTAATCGTTTTGTTAAACGCAGCAAAGGGAGGAATGCCTACCAAGGCTGGTCTGGCGCCGGACGCTGGCTTTGAACAGTGCGTTCAAGCCGCGGCGGGCCTGCTTCAATACGGAAGACAGCTTCCTTGCAGGATGGAATTGGTATGCAACAGCAGCGGAAGTCAAGTCGTTCGTCTGGCCAACCGGTTCGAAACAGGTCCTTGTAATGAGTTTCTTACACATGTGATGAATAAGGGGAATGCTGCTTTTACTCCTGTAGTGAGAGAGGAGATTCAAGGGCTGCCATCCGGTTCAACGCTTATTTGTGTTACTTCGAGCTTGGACGATTCTTTAGTGAAGGTATTTGTAGAACGGCGCAGAAGAAATAACCCTATCCATATCATGTTTATTATGGGGAAGGCCATGCCGTCGGAGCAAGAATTGAATATAAAGCAAACATTGAAGCTCAGCGGCTGCAATCTGCATTATATTCCCGCTCCCGAAAATTTAAGGGAACAAGTGCTGGCGGAGGTTGTGGATGTCAGTGCGTAATGCAAGACAAATGGTTCTAAGTGTATTTTTATTGTGCTTGTTTATTGAATGGCTGCGTCCTTTAATGGAGGTGGCCCGCTTAACCCAGATGTACCAGATCCTCCCGCTGCTTATGGCACTGGGCTGTTTCTTGTTTGTCGATTGTCTCTCCCTGCCGCCTTTTCCTGCGTGGTTAATAAAGATTATCATAAGCCTTTCAGTTACCGTGTATCTTTTTAACAATTATTCAATGGATTTAGTGGGGTGGAAGCATTTTGCCGATGCATTGACGCAAGATGGATTGGGTTTACTGGCAGGCCGATTTGGGCTCTTGAGCGGAGAAACCAGAACGTTCATCTTCCTGGTGGGGTGGGCTTTGCTTGTTTCTGTTGTTCAATCCTTGATCATGTATAGTTTTCGGGGATTGTGGTTTGTGGCGGCAACGGTGGTTTACCTGATTGTGCTGCAGTTTTGGCCGGGTTTGGACACTCACGGGGGGCTGCTGCGAACCATGGTGTATGGACTTGTCTTCGTAAGCCTGCTGCACAAATATCGATTGGAACCTCATCCTTCCGGGGCCTCATTAAAGACCCCTTCATTTACCCTCAACGGTGGGTCGTTAAAGTGGATAGCCATGAGTTTATTCGTAGTGGGAGCTTCATCGGGTCTAGCCGCTTATTTCATCCAATCAGAATCCAAGCTGATTAAACCGCTCAGCGGGCTGGAGGATTCGGAATATTTCGGCGCTTTCAGCCTCAACAGTGGAAATTCCTTGGCGGTTTCCGGTGCAGGTCAATCGGGATACAGCTTAGATGATTCAAGATTGGGGGGATCGATTAAGATTGACCATAAAATCGCTTTTATCACCAAGACAGAACAATCAACGTATTGGAGGGGTGAATCTTTAAGTGTATATGACGGCAAAGGCTGGTCGCAGCCCAAGCATGACCTGTTATTAAAGAAACTGGGCGGGGAGCTCCCCTCTTTAATGAATCAGGACGCAGCTTCATCGTTGGAACGGCCTGTATTAACACAAGAAATATTACTGAAAGACCGCAGCTTGAGTGAACCCTTATTTGCTGGCGGTTCTATAGCGAAAGTGGAAGCAGTGGTAAAGGAGTCGGGACAAAGATTGTCTAATGAGGAAATAAGGATTGATCCCGCAGCGGGCAAATATACATTGGAAGGCTCGCCAAGCTTATCCTACTACCGAGTAAAGATATATCAACCGCTGACCGAACGGGAACTTCAACAAACTATTTCGAATAGGGAAACCATAGCTCAAGGCGATCCCGCAACCTATCCGCTTGAAATTCAGGTAAATTACTTACAGCTGCCGGATGAGCTTCCTGTGCGGGTTGGGAAATTAGCACGGAAAATAACCGCAGGTTATGAGAGCAACTACACCCGTGTTAAAGCAGTGGAAGCTTATTTGCGCGAAAATTATCTTTATAGTCTGGACCAGGCGGGCTATCCGGGAAGGAATGAAGATTTTGTCGATCATTTTTTGTTCGCAAATAAGCTTGGTTATTGTAATCATTTTTCAACTGCTATGGTAGTTTTACTTAGATCCATTGGGATTCCAGCCAGATGGGTCAAGGGTTTTTCCCCTGGGGAGATCATAACTGCCAAGCAAGCGGCTGGTGTAATGGAAACGCCAAAGGCGGATTCGGAGGTTGCTTCTTCTAAGTCTTTTCAAGTAACCGTACGTAATTCTGATGCCCAT
Source organism: Bacilli bacterium (assembly GCA_036401615.1). Taxonomy (GTDB): domain Bacteria; phylum Bacillota; class Bacilli; order Paenibacillales; family DASWUO01; genus DASWUO01. The sequence continues at coordinate 3,295 of DASWUO010000389.1, forward strand.
TCTTGGGTTGAGGTCTACTTTTTCGCTGTTGGGTGGATCGCCTTCGATCCTACTCCGGGATTTGCGGGGTTCGGTTCGGTTGACGGGATGACGCAGTGGCCCGGGGATCGAGAGGCAATGCCCGTCATCTCTCAGGCCTCCACTTCATTAGCATCGAAAGCATTAACATGGATTCGTGGATCAACGACTTGGCCAATAATATCATGGACGTCACAGAACGCGAAGATCCCTATGATGATATCGATTACACTGGCATTGTTGCCGGTTGTCATATCTTTCGTATTCCTCCCCCGGCTCCGGCGGGAAAATTTGTTGATATGGTTTGCTTTAAGAAAGCAGTCCGATTTGCGGCAGAATCCCGAGTATTACGAGGCCGTGATGCACCGAATCTGGATGAACATCTTTCGGAAGTTTGGTGACATGGAGAGTCATCATACACTTCGGGAATATGTTCAATCCCGGAATTTCAAGAATGAGCATCAACAAACATCTTTGCTTGGGTTGGTTCAACTTTATGAAGCTTCACGGTATGGCAACCCCGGAGTGCCGCGTCCTTCACGACAACAGATTAAATCGCTTCGTCTTGTAATAACCTCCCTGTGGTTTCGTTGAACACCAGATGGATTGAGTCATATGCTTGGATAAAGAAAGCGGATCTGCGAGTCTTCTTATTATTTTTCGTTTCGCAAACGGGAAATTCACGGTACAATGGAATCATAAGTAACCGAAAGAAGGGAACACCATGGCCAAGAGATATACTCA
>DASWUO010000390.1:0-5497 GCA_036401615.1 Bacilli bacterium
ATAATTATCTGCAGATTATTTTTGCCGGTTCCGTTTCGTTAAAGGGAAAGATGTGTAAAGTCTTAGTAACCAATGCCGGTGTGAACGAATGCCGCGGTGAGTTGGTTGGAGTAAATGAGATTCAAGAGGGATTGAATGATATTGATTTAGCTTATAGAGTGGTGTAGTACTTCGGGAGCATTTGCTTAGACAAATCCCACCTCCACGAAACTACACTTATAGCTTTCAATATTAATATGGAGGATGAAAATCATGCGCGAAATATCAGCCGGAGGTGTAGTTTATCGGAAAACCGGTTCAGATATAGAGATTCAATTAATCCAAGACCGTTATGGAAAAGTGTCCTTGCCTAAGGGCAAGATGGAAGCGGAAGAAACCATTGAGCAAACAGCGCTTCGGGAAATCGAAGAAGAAACAGGTATCGTTGGCCGGATTGTTGAACCGTTGGAGACGGTGCTTTATCAATTCAATCACCCTCAATTGGCCTTGATCGATAAGGAAGTACATTATTACTTGGTTGAAGCGATATCCGGCACCATGCAGCCGCAATTGGAGGAAATCCGTTCAGTGGAATGGTATTCGCCTAAAGCAGCTTTATACCGGCAGAAACAATCGGGTTATGACAACAATCTGTCCGTGTTGGTTAAAGCACTAAACAAGTTGGGATTGGAGTGTTAGATTCATGGGTCAAGAACGGATTGCTTCGTATATAGACCACACTTTATTGAAACCGGACGCGCAAAGCAAAGATATCATCAAGCTCTGCCAAGAAGCGATGGAGCATAATTTTTATAGTGTTTGTGTTAACAGCTATTGGGTCCCTTTTTGCAGAGAAATACTTAAAGAATCCCAGGTCCGGATCAGTGCCGTTTGCGGGTTTCCGCTTGGAGCCAACACCAGCGAAGTTAAGGCTTATGAAGCTGCTGCAGCGGTTGGCAATGGGGCTGCGGAAATTGATATGGTTATACCTATCGGGCCTCTAATTGAGGGTGATCATCAATCGGTCATAAACGATATTTCCGGCGTTGTGCTTGCCGTTAACGGCAAAGCCATAGTGAAGGTCATTCTGGAAACGGCATTATTGGCAACAGAACAGAAAATTCTTGGTTGCAGGTTAGCCGAAGAGGCGGGAGCGCATTATGTAAAAACATCTACTGGTTTTTCAGGCGGTGGCGCAACGGTTGAGGATATTCAGTTAATGAGGAATGCCGTTTCAGCGCATATGGGTGTGAAAGCATCGGGTGGAATCCGTGATTTAGCCGCTGCATTGCGGATGATAGAAGCGGGAGCGAATCGTCTTGGTACCAGCGCGGGTGTATCTATCGTGCATGGACTCTCCGGAACTTCAGGATATTAAACTTGGGTTGAAAAATAAGTGAGAAAAACTAAAGTTTATGGTAAAATAGAAATGAGCAAAAAAAAACCAGCTATTCTTTGAAATTAGAGGAATTTGTCGGTCTATATAGAATTACAATATAGTTCATTTTTATAATGAGAATGCAAACGTTATAAGAGTTTGTAACATTTTTCACAATCCTATTTGTAACATTTTTCACAAGCATAAGCTTAGGAGGAGTTAGAATGCTTCATATCGTAGTTTGTGTCAAGCAGGTTCCTGACAGCCGGGAAATCCGGATTGACCCAAAGACCAACACATTGATTCGCCAAGGGGTTCCAAGTATCATCAATTTCTATGACATGCATGGTTTGGAAGAAGCTTTAAGAATTAAGGATGAATTAGGAGCCAGAGTAACTGTGGTCACCATGGGCCCGCCTCCGGCCGAGAAAGGCTTAAAGGAATGTATCTCCCTTGGAGCGGATGAGGCCGTCCTTGTAACAGACAGGGGTTTTGCCGGGGCAGATACTTTGGCAACCTCTTATGTAGTGGCTAAGACGATTCAGAAGATTGCGGACAAATGGGGCCCGGTCGATTTAGTCTTCTGCGGTAAACAAACGCTTGATGGCGATACAGGACAGGTTGGACCAGGCGTTGCCTGCCGCTTGGATCTGGAGCAGCTTACCTATGTAAGTAAGGTAGTGAAAGTAGATGAAGAACACCGCAGAGTCACAGTGCATCGCCAGTTAGAGGACGGTATCGAGGTAGTGGAAACCAGCATGCCTGTACTCTTCACCGCGTTGAAGGAATTAAACAAAGTGCGCAGGGCCTCTCTTCCGGGGATGATCCGTGCAGCAAGATATAAACCAACGATCTGGACTACAGCGGATTTTCCTGATTTGGAGAAAGCCAAAATCGGGCTAAAGGGTTCGCCAACCATCGTAGCCAAGACTTGGATCCCGGTTGCCAAAGCCGTCAATGGCACCATGATCGAAGGAGATTCCCCCGAGCTCATCGCAGAACAGCTTACAGCCAAACTTTGGGAAGGCGACCTCCCCGAACGCCTAGGTTGGACTTCGTAAATAATATGCACAACTTTGAATAAGCAGGAGGGGATTATGATGGCCGAAGAAGAAATTGAAGACGCGATGCCCGATTGGTCGGCGTATCGCGGAGTGCTTATCGTAGTAGAACAACGGGCAGGGATTGCCAAGAAGGTATCATGGCAGCTGCTTGGTGAAGGAAAGAAGCTTGCCGCCAAATTGGAAGTGCCGTTATATGCACTTGTTATAGGTCACCAAGTGGAGCATTTAGCCACGGAAGCCATATATTACGGCGCAGACAAAGCATTCTTGTGCGACTCGCCGGAACTGAAGGATTATAGGACCAGACCTTACAGCCGGATTTGTCTAAAGCTGATTGATGTTGTAAAGCCGGAAATTGTATTATTCGGCGCTACAGCAACAGGCCGGGATTTGGCTGGCGCGATTGGCACTCACTTACCGACTGGATTAACTGCCGATACAACGGAGCTTGATGTTGAGCCGCATCCATCCAGATTGCTGCTTGCCAGCAGGCCTGCTTTCTCGGAGAAGATGATGGCAACGATTCTTTGCAAACAGTACCGCCCACAAATGGCAACAGCACGTGCAGGGGTGTTCCAATCGCTGCCCCGCAATACTGGGTTAAAGGCTGAGATCGTGCGGATAGAAAGCACGATGAAAGAAGAAGAAATCGCTGCCCAAGTGCTTGATTTTATTCAAGGCCATGAGAAAGTGAATTTGGAAGAAGCCGAGATTATTGTGGCTGGGGGACGCGGATTAGGCGGGCCGGATGCTTTTGCCTTATTGAAGGAGTTAGCTGATGCATTGGGTGGAGTGGTTGGTGCTTCCCGTGTCGCTGTTGATGCAGGGTGGATCAAGCACGAACATCAAGTAGGGCAGACGGGCAATACGGTGCGGCCTAAGCTATATTTTGCCATAGGAATATCAGGTGCAGTTCAACATACGGTTGGTATGGCCAGCTCCGAGGTGGTTGTGGCGATTAATAAGGACGCGAATGCTCCTATATTTCAATTTGCCCACTACGGCATCGTTGGAGATTTGTTCAAGATCGTTCCGCAGATTACCGAAGAAGTGAAGAGAAGAAGGAAACTTGGATTAAGTGCACTGCCGCCCATTCCATCTGTACCGTTGGAAACCACAGCACAAATATCTTAGACGAGGAGCGAACAGCAGTGAGTGAAAAATTCGATGCAATTGTTGTAGGTGCCGGTCCCGCAGGGGCTGCCGCTGCCATGACAATGGCAAGAGCCGGTTTAAGTGTTGTGTTACTGGAGCGCGGGGAGTTCCCCGGGGCCAAAAACCTTTTCGGCGGCGTATTATATAGAAAACAGATTGAAGATTTTGTGCCTGAGTTTTGGCTGGAAAGAAACGCGCCTATCGAGAGGCATGTTGTTGAGCAGCGGGTTTGGATGATGGGAAAAGAGTCGATGGTTACCTTTGGGCATCGTAACGAAGCGTACAAAGAACCCTTTAACTGCTTTACGGGACTCCGGGTGAAATTTGATCAATGGTTTGCCAACAAAGCTGTAGAAGCCGGTGCATTACCGATCTACGAAACAGTGGCCATTGCTCCGATCTGGGAAGGCGACAAGCTGGTAGGCGTGAAAACGGATCGTGAAGACGGAGATCTTTATGCAGATGTTGTGGTCATAGCAGACGGCGTTAACTCTTTGCTTGGCAAGGCTATGGGGATTCATAAGGAGTGGAAACCAGACGAGGTTTCGCTTGTTATGAAGGAAGTTATTTCCATGCCCAGAGAGAAGATCGAGGACCGGTTTAATCTTGAAGGCGACGAAGGCGTGACGATTGAGTTCATGGGAGAAACTTCTCTGGGCATGGCGGGGATGGGTTTCTTATATACGAATAAAGACACTTTATCTTTAGGCATTGGCGTTATGGTTAATCACCTGAGGGAGAAGAAGATCAAGCCTTATGAGTTGTTGGAATCCGTTAAACAGCACCCTATGATCCGCAGGTTGATCCAAGGAGGCGAAATGAAAGAATATGCCGGGCATTTGATTCCGGAAGGCGGGTACTACTCGATTCCGCCGCTATCCGGAAATGGCTGGTGTGTCTGCGGGGATGCAGCGCAATTGGTCAATTTCGTTCATAGAGAAGGCACGAACTTGGCTATGACCTCAGGGCGGTTGGCTGCTGAAGCGATCATTAAAGCCAAGGAAGCAGGAAACTTTTCAGCAGCCATGTTGAAATCGTACGATCAGTCGATTCGTCAATCTTTTGTCATGAAGGATTTGAAGAAGTATAGAGGCATGCATCAGTTATTGAGGGATCAGGATCCTGATTTATTATTCGGCAAGATGCCGCGGGCAGTTAATGAGGCGGCTTATAATATGTTTCTGGTTGACGGTGTGCCGAAGGCGGACAAACAGAAGAAAGCTGTGAAGCTGATCAAGGACGCTGCCGGCGGTACGGTCAATTTGCTTAAACTAGGCTACAAAGGATGGAGGTCGATGAACGGATGAGTAATTGCAACGTTTCAGATAAATTGTTCACAATTCGTTTCAAGTGTGATGATAAGTCCCATTTGGTGATTAAGGAAGCCGATACCTGTGTAAAATGCGTCACCAAGGATTGCAACTATTTCTGCCCTGCGGATGTGTATGAGTGGGATAAGAAGGATAAGATTACCGGCGTCGCTTACGAGAATTGTATCGAATGCGGCACATGCCGAATTGCCTGCCCGTCGGATAATATCCATTGGGTTTACCCCAAAGGCGGATATGGCATGACGTACAAGTATGGTTGATTAATTTGGAGTAGATGTTACTATTAAAGGAGCCTTAAGACGGTTCCTTTTTTTAGTTGTATTGAAACTTAAACTAGCCGATTTGGCCCGCCTGAGAATTTAAGGTTCAAAAAAGACCCTATGGCAAAGGAGAGGGAGAATTAGGAAGAGAATAAGGTCCCAAAGGAAACCTATTGTTAAAAAACCTCTCACTTATCCGGTATCTAGAACATATAAGGTCAATAAGGGATCTTATATCGAAATAGCAAAGCTAACTTTTTGCAATAGGGTCTAATTGAGACCTTATAGCAATACTGCAGTTACTTCAACTCGCGGAAAAAACGCAGATAA
>DASWUO010000391.1:0-6623 GCA_036401615.1 Bacilli bacterium
AACTTTCACGTTGCTCTTTCATGACACACCTCGTCCTTATTAATAATAATATCTATTATAAAGGTTGTTCCTTAAGGTGTGTCCACTAAAAAGTCTAACATCAATTTAGGTCTGAAAAGAGGAAAATGCCGTTTATAGCGCATCACAGATCCGGAAAGCATGCAAATGCCCTCATTAATCGAGAATAGCGCACTACATTTACGTTGATAATTGGAGACTAGTCTAAGCCCCAGCCAAAATGACTGGGGCTTAGAGCACTATACAAAGGTTATCGTATGTTCTTTCATTTACTTTGCTTTCAGATCGTCCCAAGTTTTTTGGAACTCCGCAAGCATTTGCTCTTTGGTAAATTCTTTGGCGACATAAGCCTGCATAGCATCGCCGAATTTTTTCGATGAAGCTTCTCCGCCAGGGAACTTAAACCAATTCCAACTTAGCGTTTTTCCTTCTTTACTGTATTTGATGATATCGGCTGCAAGAGGTCCCAATACTTTCTCATCAGCAGCAATGTTTGTAAACGCCGGGATAAATTTAAATTCATCTGTGATATACTTCATGCCTACAGGCGAGCTTACCATCCAATTCAAGAAGGCTTTTGCTTCAGCTTTGACTGCGGAATTTTTATTGATTACCCAATTGTTTGGAACACCTACCGGAAGTTTATCCATTGCTGCAGCCTCTTCATTGATAGGCATCGGCAGGAAGCCGATATTAATCTCCGGATTGGTCTTGCTTATCTGCACCTGTGTCCAGTTTCCTTGTTGTGTCATAGCCGCTTCCCCAGTGGCAAATGTCGTCACTTGAGTATTATAGTCGGTTTGCAGAGGATTCTTATTGCCGTATTTCAGCTGTAGATCAAATAATTTCACCCAGTTATCGAAGGCGGCATTACCGGTAATTTTTGCTGCACCGCTGTTTAGATCACTGATATATTGATTTGCATCAGCCTGTTGGGCGAAAGGAATATTGATGAAGTGATTTCCGAGAACCCACCATTCCCCATAACCATTAACAAAAGGGGTAATACCGCTGTCCTGCAGTTTCTTTGCTGCGGCCTCCAATTGGCTAAGCGTTTTGGGCAGCTCAGTAATTCCTGCTTTGGCAAATAAGTCTTTATTGTAGATAAACCCATATCCCTCTAAGTTAAGAGGCTGACCATACAGCACACCGTCTTTGGTCATCGGCTCCTTGGCCACTTCCACCAGGTTCTTAACCCATGGCTCGCCGCTTAGATCTTCTAAATGCTCCTGCCACAGATCCAGATCCGAGAATCCGCCATTATTAAAGATATCGGGTTTATCACCGGAATTGAATTTGGCTTTAAGCGCAGCACCGTAGTCCGCACCGCCACCCACAGTTTCAATGACAATTTTCACACCGGTTTCTTTCTCGTATTCAGCCACAAGCTGTGTCAGCTGCTCGGCAATTTCAACTTTAAATTGAAACATCTTGATCGTTACATCTTTTTTCTCTGGCGCCTTGGTGTCATTAGATCCGGTATCATTCTTATTCCCGCATGCACTCAAGAGTAAGGCTAACAACAGAACGCTTAAGCTGAACAATGTGATCTTCTTCATTTGTAAAAGGCCTCCTTTTATAATGTTAAAATATTATTAAAATGTATTACATTTCTTATTATAAGTAATATTTGCTTTAGTTTACACAGAAAATATTGATTGAATAGGGGGAACATATTGACCTCTATCATTGATTACTTACCCTTTAACCGAACCAGCTGTAATGCCTTCAATAATATGTTTTTGCATGGCTAGGAAGAATATGATAATCGGCGTAATGCCAAGCACCAAGGCTGCTAGGGCAAGATCCCACTGTTTTGTATATTGCCCAAAGAAGGAATATGTGGCGAGCGGAATGGAACGCAAATCGGGATTGCTGATAATAAGCAGCGGGAGCAAGAAATCATTCCAGATCCATAGGCTGTTGAGCAGTACAATCGTTACTGTGATCGGTTTTAATAGTGGAAATACGATGAGCCAGAAAACCCCAAAGATCGAGCAGCCATCCACAACCGCCGATTCTTCAATTTCAAGAGGGATAGATTTGATAAAGCTGTGGTACAAGAATATATTCAAGGAGACACCGAAGCCAAAGTAACAAATAATCAGCCCGGGAAGCTTGTCAATCAATCCCATTTGATTGGCAATTTGAACCAAAGGGATCATCACGGATTGAAAGGGAATGACCATCGCCGAGATAAATAAGATGAACAATAAATTGTTCCATTTACCGGCATACCGCACCAATCGATAAGCGGCCATTGAACTTATGATCACTAATCCGATGTTGCTGAAAAGTGTAATGAGTAATGAATTTGTAAACACCTTGGGGAATTTCATGATGTCCCAAACTCTTGAATAGTTTTCAAAGTTCAGTGCTTCGGGCAGGCTGGCTGCATTGATCAGGATTTCGCTGAAGGATTTGAACGAATTGGCAATAACAAAATAGAAAGGAACCAGAAACAGTACAGCAAGCAATACGCTTGCAACTTCTAAGCCAAGGAGGCGCCATGTATAACGAATGTTCGTTGGCATCAGCTTTCAACCTCCCTGTTCTTTGTGTATTTTACTTGAATCAGTGTAATAAGTGCAACGGCAATAAAGAAAAGCGTCGCTTTAGCTGTACCCAGACCAAGCCGGTTATTACGGAAGGCTTCTTGGTAGATATTGAGAGCAACGGATTCCGTTGAATTAAAAGGCCCGCCCTTGGTCAGCGATAAATTTAAATCGAACATCTTGAACGCCCATGAGATCGTTAGAAATAAACATACAGTGATAGCCGGCATAATCAGCGGGATCGTGATGCTGCGCAGCATCCCCCAACGGGTAGCCCCGTCAATCAATGCAGCTTCCCTGATTTCTTTAGGCACATTCATCAAGCCGGTAATATAGATCACCATTACATAACCTGCGCCTTGCCAAACGCTGACGATAACAATGCCCCAGAATGCGGTAGGCGCGTCCCCCAGCCAAGGCAGCTCGAAAAATCCGATTCCCGTTATTTTTCCAACCGAAGCAAACCCTTTGACAAAGATAAACTGCCAAATGAATCCCAACAGCAGCCCTCCTATGACATTAGGCATAAAGAAAGCAGTACGAAGCAGGTTGCGTGATTTCAGTGCTTGAGTCAGCATCAAAGCTAACCCGAAGCCAACAACATTAGTCAACACCACTTGAGCTGCTGTAAAACGAAGGGTAAACCAGAAAGAGTTGTGAAATCCACTGTCTTGGAACAGAATAGAATAGAAATTTTCAAAACCGACCCATGGTTTAAGCGAGGAAACACCATTCCAACTGGTAAATGAGTAATACACACTCAAGATAAACGGAATCATCACAATCATGCTAAAGAAGAACAGAGCAGGTCCGACAAAAACAAATTGATGAAGCCATTCTAACCTTTTTTTTCTGCCCGCCATCTCAACACCTCCATCTTTCCATCTCCATTGTAAATAGTGTAACCCTATTCTAAGTTGAGATACACTGATGCAAATGACACATAAGGTGGAATTTATTGACCTGGATTGTTACAATGAACTTACAACTTTGCTTGTTTGGAGAAAGGGGAAGCAGATGAAGAGCAGTATTAGAAACAAATTAATTGTGCTGTTGCTCTGTGCAACGATTATTCCCATATCCACATCGGTTATTATTTCCTACTTCTTTACCAAACAAAGTGTTCAGAGCGAGATGATTCGAAGTAACTCAGACCTGCTGTTTCAGGGTAAAACCAATATAAATAATTACTTGGATGTACTTAACCAATTTTCATTATCGATCTACACTGATCCCCGATCCGGTTCCTTTGGCAGCATGTTTGAGATTATTGAAGAAGGAAAAACCGATTATTTATCCAATAAGGAAATATATCGTTACTTGCAGTTTCTGGCAGCTTCAGTTGGTGAAATTCATCAGATCTATTTATATCTAGCCAAGGCTAATAGTTCACACCTGTATGTTAATGGAAATCTTACTTTCGGCGAGTCCGATCCCAAGTTTCATCCTAAGGTAGAGCCGGGACAAGTCTACGTGGAACCCAATCATATGAGTCACAATTATGGTCTTCATCCGAGAGCCTTTGAGATTTATCCGTCAAAGCCGGTGATCACATTTCATCGTTCCATCTATGACGTCCCTACGGGTCAATTTCTGGGTTTATTGTCTATCGATATAAGGATGGATCGGATTGATAAAATTGCTCAACAATTATTTAAACCTGACGATGAACAATTATATATCATTGATAGAGAAGGAGCGCTTATTTACAGCTCTGAACCCAACTCGTCAGAAACGCTGATTCAAGAAGAGTGGGTGAACGAACTACTGCAAAGCAAGACGAGTAAAGGGAATATTACAGCTGAGAGTAAATCATTTCGAGGCATCCAAATTTATGACAAAATGCGCACGACCTATGCGGAATGGACGATTGTTAAACGTACACCCTATCATATTCTTTTTCAAAATGCGCGCCAGCTTGCCTTAATCAACACTTTGGTCTTTATAGCCTTCTTAATTGTAGCAGTAGCGGCAACACTCTACATTTCCTTCCGGTTCACGGCTCCAATAAAAACCCTGATAGGTCATATTACAAAAATCCAGACCGGCAATCTTCATGCGGATATAGAGATGAACAGGCAAGATGAATTTGGGATACTTGCTAAACGATTCAATTCCATGATGCAAACGATCAATAACTTGATTTTACGGGAATATCGCTTGGAAATATCCAATAAAACCAATCAGCTTAAGATGCTGCAAGCGCAAATCAATCCGCATTTCCTCAATAATGCGCTTCAATCCATTGGAACATTGGCACTTCATTACAAGGCAGATAAGGTTTATTTACTCATTTCCTCACTGGGAAAGATGATGCGATATGGAATGGATACCAATGAGACAGTTGTTCCCTTAGCCAAAGAAATTGATCATGTCAAGGCTTATCTTGAGCTGCAGAAACAACGCTTCGATGAAAAATTGAAGATTACCTTTAATATGGATCCAAGTCTGTCAAGTGTGATTGTCCCGAAGATGATTCTCCAGCCTCTGGTGGAAAACTACTTTAAGCACGGATTTGATGCAGGTCAAAAGGATGGAGAACTGAGAATCACTTGTGTGGAAACAGAAGCGGATGCAGGTTTCTTGAAGATTATCATTGAAGATAACGGCAAAGGGATGAATCCGGAAAGGCTTACGAACATACAGGGAAGGTTGTTAGGTTCAGCGGGGGTGGATTTGCCTGAATTACTCGACGGTATTGGATTGATGAACGTATTAACCCGACTGCGTCTTTATTTCAATGAATCCGCGAAGATGACAATTGAACCTATTCTACCATCCGGTTTGAAGGTAACTTTGTGGATACCGGTGTCGGGGAGGAAAAGTGAATGAAAGCCTTGATTGTAGATGACGAGAAACATGTCCGTGATGCGATAAAATTACTAGTTGATTGGAATTCATTCGGCATCAATACCGTGCTGGAAGCTGAAGACGGTGAATCAGCCATGCAGATCGTTGCTTTCGAGCAGCCGGACCTGATCTTTACAGATATGATGATGCCCTATCGCAATGGTGTTGAATTATTAAAGTGGCTGCATTCACATAGTCCAAACAGCAAAACTATCGTGATCAGCGGCCATGATGACTTTGAATTTGTGCGAAGTACAGTAAAATTGGGCGGAGTAGATTATATTCTCAAACCCATAGACCGGGAACAGCTGGAGGATGCGGTTAACAAGGCGGTAACAAGCTTAAAGGAAACAAAGCAAATCCAAGAACAACAATTTCGCAAGTCTATGGAAATCAACCAATTTAAACCGGTATTCTGGGATAAAATGTTTTCCAGCCTCATTACCGATCCTTTAGCTAACCCCAATATCAACGAGACAGTACAGATGGAATTTAAACTTCAGCATAAACTGCAAAAATGCTCTATTGCTATTTTATCCTTTGATATGATTGAAACATCCATCCGTGAAAAATTCAATTCCAGTATGGATTTATTATTTTATGCTTTGGCTAATATTTGCAACGAATTTTTGGCTTTGAATAACAGGGGATTTGCTTTCCGCTATTGGAACAGTGAATCTGAGATCCTGTTGTTGTTCTGGGAACAGCCTGATGAAATCGAGTCCATCATACACGAGATATATGAGGGAATTAGAAACACTATGAAAGCGCGTTTTGACTTCGGAATAGGTACCGCGCATTTCTTTCCGGCTGATCTCCAGTTAAGTTATAAGGAAGCTAAGACGGCGCTGATGCAGCGTGATTTATTAACCCGAAACCGTTGGATTCACCGTATCCGCGATAAAGAATATTTGATTCCTACGACACTTCAATTAATCGATTATGAAGAGCAATTAAGGTTTGCCGTACGAAGCGGCAGCGAGACACAAATTAAAGCTGTTATTAAAGATTGGATAAAAGACGCAAAACTACTCCCGCATATTTCAATGGAGCAGGTGGAACTATGGCGCCATGAATACAATGTGCTTAAAGCTCGTTGGCTAAAACATTTATTCGACGGAGCCATTCAAGAAGAATCCCATCCGTTGAAAACGAATGATTTTATCGCACCTATGGATGAAGAAGGAAGATTTTCCTTGT
>DASWUO010000392.1:0-3675 GCA_036401615.1 Bacilli bacterium
TGCTATTAATATAATTAATTATAGGAAGAGGAGGTGCAACGAGTTTATCATTATTCACTAGATAGCGTTTTCATAAATGCAGGGATGTTCGTTTACAATTAAGCTTATGCTTACGAAGTAGTTTTATCGATTGCTCGCACAGCCATCTAAAACTTTTGGGGAGGTAAAAAAATGAAAAAAGCAGTACATTCACTAATCTTTTTGATGATTGCGGTTTTGATTTTTCAATTGACAGCATGTGGTTCCGGAAACAAAGAGGGAGCAATTAGCAGTACTGAGCCAAGCAATAGTCCAAGCCCCAGTCCAGATAACACCCCAGCACCAGTGACACTTCGTGTTATGGACTGGAGCGATAGCGTAAAACCCCTTCGCGATGAGTTTCACAAAAGGTTTATGGAGAAATACCCCCACATCACGATTGAGTATACAATGTTGACTGTTGATCAATTTAAAAACACGATATTGACAGCAGTAAAATCGAATGAGGCACCCGATTTATTTCCCGTTCCTGTCGGCATGAAGTTGGCTGAGGCGGTCCAAAGCGAATGGTTTCAGCCGTTGGATCCGTTTATCGATGATGCTTTTAAAAACATATTTGTAGAAGGCACATTCAAAAACGGCACCACCATGGTCGGTGACCAAATTTATGCCATCCCGGAATCTATGGCGCTGCCCTCAAGTTTGATTTTCTATAACAAGAAATTATTTAAAGAGGCCGGTCTTGATCCGGAGAATCCGCCTACAACTTACCAGGGATTCCGCGAAGCCGCGAAGAAAATTACGGAGGCGGGCAAATACTACGGTATGATTGAAGGCGGCAAACAAATCAACCGTTGGATGATTACAGCCCAAGACTGGTCTTCCCTTGGCGGCAGCGGTTTAAACAGCGTTTCCCCGCTTAGCTTGGTTACGAATAAACCGACATATGATTCCAAAGCGGTTTTAGATGTATTCGATTTATTTAAAGGATTAACAAAAGACGGCAGCATGGATCCGAAGACTATGAGTATTTCCGCACCGGAAGCAAGGGCTCTATTCGGTCAAGGTCAAGCAGGGTTTCTTGTACAAGGACCATGGTGCATCGGGGTTTGGAATAAAGACAATCCGGATCTTGATTATGGTGTCATGGCTCCGCCACTTCCAGATGGCGGACAGCAAGGTTCCATTCCTCTAACCAGTTCGACCCCGTGGATAGGATTGTCGGCTGGATCCAAGCATCCGGAAGCAGCCGCCCTCTATCTGCAAGAATACTATGGCGGAGATTTCTTTCAACAGCAGAAGGTCGCCTCCGGGGATTCCTTCTCTGTCGTGAAAGGAATCAACGAGCAGAATCTGAAAGCGGAGCAGCTGAAACAATACTACGATATCTCCCAGAAATACGGCCGCCTTATTCCTGAACCGGGTATCCGTAACCCGGAAACCTCCAAAGTGTTTGCCGAATATAAGGATGTTCATCCTAATCTGGGAGAACTGTTAAGCGGTGTAGTCGCCGGTGCTGTGAATAAGGAGCAGGAAGCGCTGGGCAAGCTCTCCAAACAGGTTGAAACCGCTTGGTCCAGTGCCATTGATGCAGCCATTAAGAATGGCGCAAAAGTCGCTGCCAACGATTTTGTTTTCCCGAATTGGGATTCGATGAAAAATTATACCTCTGATGACTACAAGGCTTTAACGAAATAAATTTTTACGGTAGCAGGTGAATTTTATGAAACCAGGTTAATCAGAACCCGGTTTCAGTAAACAGCCTGCTGCCCCCTTCATTTTTCAACAAAGGGGTATTGGTATGGAAGAATCGATTACCACGGAAAGAGCCGGGAAGTCTCACGAAAAAGGAAAATCTTTGCAGCGCCGAATAAACATGTGGTGTTGGCTTTTCGTCTCACCTACCATCCTATTTTACTGTATGTTTCAAGGATGGCCCATTATCATCAACTGGTACTATTCCATGCTGGATTGGTCAGGCTTAACTTCGAATTTCAAGTTTGTCGGTTTACAGAATTTTAAGGAAATTATCCAGGATGCTTATTTCTGGAACGCCTATGCCAACAGTTTTAAATTTATGCTGGGCGCCGTCCCCCTTCAGTTGATTCTGGCTCTCTTCATTGCCTTAATCCTTAATAATCCAAAATTAAAAAACGCAAGTATATACAGGACACTTTTCTTTATTCCGGTCATTACAACAGCATCCATTGTCGGAATTATCATGGTTTATATTTGGGGATCGGATGGTGCCGTCAATTTCCTTCTGCTGAAAATCCAGATCATTGACCAACCGGTTAATTGGTTAGGAAATGTGAAATGGTCGATGTTTACGGTGGTCATGATCTATGTGTGGAAGAACTTGGGGATTAATATGATTTACTGGCTTGCAGCTCTTCAGAGCGTGCCGAGGGAGCTATATGAAGCAGCAAGAGTAGATGGCGCGAACCATTGGAAAACGTTTTTCTATATCACTTTGCCCCAGATATTACCAATCGGTATGGTGATTTTGCTTTTAAATGTGGCCGGGTCATTAAAGGTTTTTGATCTGATTAAGACGATGACTGAAGGAGGCCCCTTCTTCTCAACAGATGTCGTATCCACTTATATTTACCGTTATGCTTTCTCAAGTGAAATGGGTTTGCCGAGATTAGGTTACGCTTCGGCGGCCGGGATATTTTTCGCGTTTACGATCGTCGTCATTGCCATGTTGCTGTCTTTTGTTAACAGTAAGTTTAATAAAAGTGGAAGGGGTGCTTCCTGAAAATGACAACCTTAACAGGTAAGAAACGAAGTTTAGGTTCATTAAAGGCTCTCCTGACACATTTGACGTTAATTGTCGCTGCGCTTTTTTGGATCTATCCCTTTCTGTGGATGATTTCCGCTTCTTTTAAAAGCCAAGATGAGTTTTTTTCCAAGGGGCTCAGCTTGTTCCCTTCCTCCTTTCGTTTAACTAACTTTATCCGAGCCTGGGAAGTCGGGAATTTTAACCAGTACTTTCTAAATTCCGTTGTAATTACATCGGCAGTCATTGTCATTGTGCTCATCATGACTTCCACTTGCGGTTATGTGCTGGGAAGATATTCGTTCTTAGGCAAGAAGATGATTGTGGCCGTTCTGGCGGCCAGCATGTTTGTACCTTTGGAGTTCATTATCATCCCTATTTTTGAACTGATTAAAAGTCTGGGTCTCACAAATTCACTTGCCGGACTCATTTTGGCCGAATCCGGAGGAGGACATGTTGTATTCGTGCTGCTGTTCGCCGGCTTTTTTCGGCAAATCCCTAAAGAATTGGAAGATTCATCGATTATCGATGGGTGCGGTTTTGTAAGGACATTCACATTCATTATGCTGCCATTGGCGAAGCCGATCATTGGGAGCGCCATTATCATGCAGTTTATTTGGACTTGGAATTCTTTTCTTATGCCCCTGGTGCTGACGTTGAGCAAACCCGATCTTCGAACACTAGCTGTTGGTTTATATGCCCTGCGGGGGGAAAACATTGTCGACTGGACAGGAATTGCCGCAGGCGGCACTATTGCGCTGCTGCCTATTATCGTGATTTTCCTATTCCTGCAGAGGTATTTTGTAGACGGAATGGCCGGGGCTGTTAAAGGTTGAATAATCGTTAGATTAAGGAGACAAAACATAAATGAGAGTGCTTCTACTGGATTTAGATTCGACACGACCGGATCATTT
>DASWUO010000393.1:0-7977 GCA_036401615.1 Bacilli bacterium
ATAACGGAGCCGACCCCAATGTTGACAAGAAAGGCCGAATTAGGATCGATGACCTCGAAATGAAGGAAGAAATTCAACAAAAGGTCGCTCTACTATGGAATGAAATTAATACAGACAATTTATTATCTGTGTCTGATATTGAAGGGTACCGCGAGGATTTCTTTAAGCTATTTGGTTTTGGTTTGCCTGGAGTTGACTATGAAGCCGACGTTAATCCGGATGTTCAATTAGTTAAGTAATTCTCTAGTTACGGAAAAGCGGGAAATGTCGTATTACAGTGTTAAAAGTAATCATTTTTCTGCTCGAAGTTTCTGTAGACAGGAATGGTCGGGTTAGAGCAGAAAATTAGCTTATTTGAAGAAGTAATCGGATCTGTAAGCCGGAAAAGTCGTGTTAGAGCACCGATCTAAGGGCATGTTCTGATGTTATTCCGTCATAATACTAACCACGACGTTCATCTATCACAGATGTGAACAAATAATTGCACTCCTTGCAATAGGCAACATGCACACACTGATGATTCACAAGATCAGGAAACCCGTTTGTCAGCTTCAAATCATCAATAGGTCGATATGGCGAATATGGACCTGCGTAATCATCTATACGCCCGTGGTCGACAGCTTGATGTTGACACTTAGGGCAGAGAACCGTTAAATCCTGAAGTCCATTACAGACGGGGCAATTGTATAACAAAAAGGTACTCCTCCCAACATGGTTATGTTAGGAATAGAATACCTTTTTTTCTGCTTTTTTATGAAAATCAATCTTCTATGAGAAGGATAACTTGCTCCTTAGAACTTCATGTTACTGCTGTGGCCAGGGGAAAGCTTGGCTTCAGGATCAATATAAACCTTCGCATTATTAATAGCCGTCGGAGCTTCACCGAAACCAACAGCAATCAACTTAAGCTTGCCCGGGTATGTGGTCACGTCACCAGCAGCAAAAATGCCCGGAATACTGGTCTCCATACGGGAGTCTACGATAATGGAGCCGCCTTCGATTTCAAAGCCCCATTCGGCTATTGGTCCAAGGGAAGAAATAAACCCGAAATTCACGATGACAGAATCCACATCCACATCGTAAGATTCGTTGGTTTTCACATCTTGTAAAGTTACTTTCTCTATGCGGTCCATTCCGTGAAGATGAGTAATCTCTTTAGGAGTAACCACCTTCACCTTGGAATTCATCAACAGCTCTACACTATGTTCATGTGCACGGAATTTATCCCGGCGATGGACCAGGGTGACCTCTTCAGCGATCGGTTCCAGCATCAATGCCCAATCTACTGCGGAATCTCCTCCCCCGGTAATGACCACTTTATGTCCTTTAAAGGCATTAAGATCATCGATGAAATAATGCAGGTTTTTCTTCTCGAATGATGCCGCTTCGGGCAATTCCAATCTCCTCGGTTCAAACGCGCCTACCCCTGCAGTGATAATAATGGCTTTGGCTAGGTGAACGGTTTTATCCGTCACAATTTCAAAATAACGCTCTTCCTTCTTTATAACCTGCAGCACTTTTTCTTCAAGGCACACATGAATGGGAAAATGGCTCATTTGCTCTTTAAGGTTTTCAACCAAAGCTTGCGCGGTCACCTTAGGAAACCCGGCAACGTCATATATATATTTCTCCGGATAAAGAGCAGATAATTGCCCTCCCAGCTGAGGCATACTTTCAATGATAGTAACTGAAGCTTGGCGAATTCCGCCATAGAAAGCGGCAAACAGCCCGGATGGTCCTCCGCCGATTATTACGATATCTACAATTTCTTTATCCCGCCTAATTATTGTCACTTCTAGAAGGCACCTCCGCTGCATAATACAATCGTCTTTCATTATAAACTTACCCGAACTTTAAAGAAACCCCAAGTTTCGACAATTGAATGAAATATGCCAAATCCCGATTTACAGACTTGCAATTAAGTGTTGAAAATTATATGATAACATGTGGACTTAGATATACATACCGGCAGTATTTGTGTAATTTTTCACAATGTATATATACCACAAATTAAAAACGATATCAATCAGGAAGGATTCAAATCACATGAGCCGAATACCGAGAATTGTCATTTTGGGTGCAGGTTATGGTGGGATTGTTACAGCTATTCGTTTGCAGAAGGAATTGAATTACAATGAAGCAGACGTAACGTTAGTAAATAAACATGATTACCACTATATTACAACTACCTTGCATATGCCTGCTGCAGGCACGGATGTCTCAAAAAATGCCTGCGTTAATATTCTGAATTTAATCGATGAATTTAAGATTGATTTCGTCAAATCAACCGTTGTCCAGATAAGGCCCCATGAGAAGAAGATTATTCTGTCTGACGGAACATTATCCTATGATTATCTCGTAATTGGCCTAGGCGGAGAGACGGAAACCTTCAACATTCCAGGCTTGTTGGAAAATTCCATGAACATCCGCAGTATTAATACGGTAAATTTAATTCGTGAACATATTGAATATCAATTTGCTAAATTCAAGAGAGACCAGACCCGTAAGGATTACATTACCTTTATTGTTGGCGGCGCCGGATTTACCGGAATTGAATTTATTGGTGAACTGGCTGACCGCGTACCTGAATTGTGTAAAGAATATGGTGTAGATCCGGCTTGGGTGAAGATTTACAGCATTGAAGCAGCGCCCACTCCATTGCCTGGATTTGATCCGGAATTAATCGAATACGCGATGCAGGTTCTAACGAACAAAGGGGTTACCTTCAAGATGGCAACCGCTATTAAGGAATGTACAACCGAAGGCGTAATTCTTGCCGATGGCGAAGAGATCAAGGCGGCAACAGTGATTTGGACCGGCGGAGTGCGCGGGAACCATCTGGTGGAAGAGGCTGGATTTGAAGCCAAACGCGGCAGAGTGACGGTGGATCAATTTCTGCATGTTCCAGGCCGGGAGAATGTATATGTAGTGGGGGATTGTTCGATCATCCTTAATGAGGAAGGGAATCCGTATCCGCCAACAGCACAAATTGCTATGCAGCAAGGCGAAGCCTGTGCCAATAATTTAGTGGCCTCCATTCGCGGTGAATCATTGAAGGCGTTCAAGCCTACTTTCAAAGGTACCGTTGCCTCTTTGGGAAGAAGAGAAGCGATTGGAATCATCGGCACCCGCAAGGTGAAGGGATATTTTGCCTACATTATGAAGAAGTTAATTGAAATCCGATATTTATACCATATTGGCGGAATTCTGCTGGTGTTGAAAAAAGGTCGTTTGTAAGAGGCGGGGGACTGAATCATGAGACATTGCAGTGTTCAAGTTAGGGGATTATTGACTCGGGAAGAGTTGGATCGTTATAACGCTCTTATGGCTGTAGGACATTATCTTGAATCGCAGAACCAATACGACCTGGTTTACACCGTTCAGAAAGAAATTGATTACTTGATTCTTCCGGCTATAGAAAGATTAAAGGATAAAGGCCGCGAGAGGGACAGAGCTTCAGAAGAGTTCTTGCAGCAGCAGGCTTTAGATGAAGAAGATGAAACATAGATAGAGAGATATTTTTGATAAATAGGGGTAAGGAAAAGAGAAACCGCGCATATAAGCACGGTTTTTTCTCATCTAGAGGGTTAGAAGTTTAGTTGCCTTATCCATGTCCATTAAATTTCCGACAAAAAATTCACCGAATTCTCCATAACGCGCACTGACCTCATCGAAGCGCATTTCATAAACCAACTTCTTAAAGGTAAGCGGATCATCGGCAAAGAGGGTCACGCCCCACTCCCAATCATCAAAACCAACGGATCCGGTGATGATCTGTTTCACTCTTCCTGCATAGGAACGCCCGATCATGCCATGGCTTCTCATTAAAGTTCGGCGTTCTTCCATCCCAAGCATGTACCAATTGTCATTGCCTTCCCGGCGCTTATTCATCGGGTAGAAGCAAATATGTTTGGCTTTTGGCAGGATGGGCTTGAGTCTGGCGGCAATTTCAGGATTATCCAGGGGATCTGTACCGGGTTGAGTCATATAGTTGCTTAATTCAACAACGGAAACATAAGAATGAACTGGAAGCATATGTTGGGCGAATTTTGTTTTATTAAAGGCATTCTCCAAATCATTGAGCTGTTCCAGAGATTCCCTCAGATGCATAAACACTAAATCCGCTTTGTGCCCGACAACGCTGTAAAACGCCGTGCTTCCAAGTTTCTGCTCTTCTATCGCAGACCATTCCTTGAGGAATAATAACAATTCCTTCTGTGCTTCTTGACGATCGACAGTGCTTAGATTTCTCCAAGAGTTCCAGTCCACCGCCCGAAAATCGTGGAGTGCATACCAGCCTTCCAGAGTCTGTGCAGCCTCGCTCAAAACAACCACTCCTTCATATAAATTGTCCGTCTTATAGTGCAGGTAATTGTACTATCTTAGCCGAAAGAGAAGCAAAGGGCAAACTTAAACTTTATCAAAAGGTGAAAAATCGTTGCTTTGCTTAGTTTTATCAAGTAAACTACTATTGTTACCTTATTAGTTATTGTAGATTCGGGGGATGGCAAGGTTGCTTCAAGTCATTATAGCTACACTGTTATTTTTTGTGCTGATGTTTGGTCTGGGGTTTATTCTAAACATGCTCTTGAAAACTACATGGTTTCCGGTTTATGCTTATATTGTACTTATCATCGTCTTGGTGTGTATGGGGTGGGATTCAGGGACACTGTTCAACAACATTGCCAGCTATACGGTTATTGACTATTTACCTGCTGCCGGCGGGTTAATTGGTGCATTTACCAGCGGAAAAACCATGAAGTCATTGCGTGCTGCAGGTTATAAAATGTTTTAGTATCGGAAGGTGACAGAAATGCTTACTCACAGGTTTTTTAAAAGTATTCTGGATGCTGACTCCATTGAAGAGTCACTGGCGATCCTTAAGGACTATGCATTGAATACCATCAGATGCGTGCATCTTTGTGTATTGTTGAAGGACAACAAGAAGGAGGATGCTTTGTCATCGGTTTTTGCGGTAAATTTTACTCAAGCTGCGATGGAAGGAATCCAATATATAGAACAACACACCGGTTATTTCTCCAACGGGAAAGATAACTTTACCTACGTCACAGATACCAAAATTAAAACGAATCATATTCCCGATACCGTAAGGAAAACTTTACTGAAAGTTGGTTTTCGTTCGGTTTATTCTTATAGTTTAGAAAATCGTCTTTCCTACGGGGCGCTTATTTTTTCTTTTCTTGAACCGACCCAACTGCGGTCGGAAGAGCTTGAAATATGTGACCTTATAGGAAGACATATGAAGCAGCTTGTAGAGAAGATCCAATTCCGCAAACAGATCGTGAAACAGACCGCTTATGAGAACTTATTCAACACCCTAAAAATGAAAGATATCTATACCGTAAACCATAGTTATAATGTCTCTTTTTATTCGACCTTGTTGGGACAGAAATTCGGATTGAAGGATATAGAAATAGAAAAGCTGAAGATTGCAGCGTTATTGCACGACATCGGAAAAATCGGCATACCCGACTCCATCCTGTTTAAGCCGGATCGTCTTACAGAGGAAGAGTTTAACGTAATAAAAAAGCACCCTGTAATCGGTTTCGAATTAATCAAGGAACTTCCGGGGATCGAGCATACCCTCCCGGTTATACGATGGCACCATGAACGATTAGATGGAAACGGATATCCTGATCAATTAATGGAAGCAGAGTTGCCGCTCATTACCAAGATTGTAAGTCTTACAGATGCCTTTGACGCCATGACTTCACATCGGGTTTACCAGAAATGTTTAACTGTGGACGAAGTAAGGGGGCAGCTGCTGCTTTACTCAGGAACTCAATTTGATACCTTCTTGGTAGGTATGTTTATGGAGATATTGGACGAGCAAACCAAAATGATGAATAGTCCAACAGCGTTCTATAACAAAGAAAGGGGGGCTAGTAATGAGTGAACGAATCTTAATAGTAGATGACGAAGCTCATAATCTGGAAATCTTGCGGATTTTTCTGAATTCGCTGCATTACGAGGTGCATGAAGCCGTCTGTGGTGAGGACGCTTTGAGAATGATTGATTTAGTATCCCCTGATCTTATCTTGCTGGATAATATGATGCCCGATATCTCAGGGCTAACCATATGCCGTGAACTAAATCAACGGGATGACTTTCAAACACCGATTATCTTTCTTTCGGCAAAGGTGCAGAAGGAGGACATCTTGCTCGGTTTGCAATCCGGAGCCATAGATTATTTAACCAAGCCGTTTGATTTGGATTTATTGGAAAGAAAAGTGTCCATGGCCTTGGAAAATAATAAAAAGATGAAAAAATTGCAGATAGATAACGAGAACCTCACGATGATGGCCTTTAAAGACGGATTAACCGGACTGTATAACCGCTTTTATTTAAACGAAGTCAATTGGAGAATTACCGAGGGAGTGGAGACTTATCATTCCGTCATGATGATTGATATTGATAACTTCAAACAAATTAATGATATATATGGCCATATATGGGGAGACCACGTCATTGAAACTGTCTCGAAAATCATAAAGGACAATATTGATTTGAATAAGGACATTGCCTTTCGTTATGCCGGGGATGAGTTTCTTATTCTTCTGGGTGAAGGCAGTGAACGGTCTTTGAAGCTTGTTAAAAATATACACAAAACCGTCAGTGAATTGGTTTTCCCACTGGAAGCCAACCGGGAATTTCAAGCTACGCTTAGCATAGGCTTTACACCCATCACCTACAATCAATCGCTTAAAAATTCAATCGCTAGAGCCGATGCTGCACTTTTTGAAGCTAAGAATAAAGGCCGCAATCAAGTTTCGATCTGGTAAATAAGAGAAGGTGGTTAAAAGTCCATGAAATTAAAAAGCTTTCACAAATTGTTTCACATGACGAAAATGATTAATTCAAGGTTTGAATTGTCGGAAATCCTGCAGGTGTTAGTAGATGCCATAGCTGGAGAAATTGCTGAAGCGGACCTAGTCGGTTTCTTCATGAAACAACCTGACGGTACCTTCCGCGGATACACCGGAAACGAGCTCCCCGTTGATATTACCCAATTGGTTATTAATCCGGCCGAGGATCAGTTTGTCAAAGATATCCTTACCAATCGATCCCGGGAATATATTGCGGATACCAGCAAGGATAAAAGACCGGATCAATCCAAGATGGACTTGTTAAAAATTAAGTCTATTCTGGGAATTCCTGTTGTGGTCGACGAAGAGACATATGGACTTATCTTTGTCCATGACTTCGGAAAACCGATGAACATTACCGAAGAACAGATTGAAGTGACCGAGGCCTTTGTTAATATGGCCAGTGTGGCAATTCATAATATTCAAATGTTTGAGCAGACCAAATACCTGTTACACACACAACAGCTTATGTTGGATGCTACCAATGCGTTGTCCAAGTCACTTTCCATCCATGACGTACTCAGCACTTGTTTCCATTATTTAGAGAAAACGATGGGGTCTCAGGATATCGGCATTCATCTCTATGATGAGAAATCCAGAGTGTTGAAGCCTTACCACCTTTCATCCACCTCCCACTTCAGTGAAGCGGAGTGGAAAGGGAAACACAAACAGGAGATCGAATTAAGTATTGACAGTGATATGTTGTTCCATGAAGTAGTTACCCAGAAGAAAGCAGTAGCCATAACAGATGTTTTTGCCGATCCCCGGCCAAACCATCATGCTTGCAAAACCTTCGGCATTCAAAGCCTTTTAGTAATGCCTTTAGTCGCGAAGGGGAGCATATTTGGTATTGTAGCTATTCCTTCGATTGGCCAAATAAAAATTTATTCAGAGAATGAGAAGGAATTCTGCCAATCCATCGTAGATGTGACGGCAACGGCGCTCTCTAATGCCATCTATGCCGAGAGTCTGGATTCTTCTGTAAGAGAACGTACGGCTGAGCTTCAACGGGTCAACTTCAAGCTCGAAGAGCTGGTGAAAGAATTGCAATTTTTAAATGAATTAAAGAATGATTTTATCGCTTCACTCT
>DASWUO010000394.1:0-4723 GCA_036401615.1 Bacilli bacterium
CTAACTGCTTCTGCGCCTCAGACAGGTCACCCTTCCACGAATCCATGGAGGAGGTGACGGTAAAAAGCGTGTTCTGCACCAGTGAATAATAAAGCCCCAAATACTGCTCGACTTTTAAGAGCATTTGATTGGAATGATACAGCTGATTCGCTCTCGTTTCATTTTTGATATATTGGTAGGACAATAGGCTGATGATGGATACAGAACTGAGAACAAAGACAAAGCAGACCAGAAACAGCTTGAGAGAAATACCATGAATCCATTTCACAGGATAACAACTCCGCCTTTTTACTTTCATTATAATCGATAATGGCCATTGGACAAGAATAAAAGAGGGATAACTCCCTCTTTTATTCTTGTTAATTATCCCCTATTTCAGGATGCCGTCATTCTTCAATTGCGCTGTGTAATTATCTATTAAGACATTTAACTTAAATTTATCTTGCAGCGTTTGAACGTAATCATCCCACTTGCTGAGCGATTCCTTGCCCGTTGCAAATTTTAAATTCATCTCATTCATATATTTTTCACGATCAACTGCCAATGTATCGCTCGGATCCGGTACAAGACGGGGATTGACATTATTGTCTTTTAAATACTTCAGGTTCAGCGCGTGAGTCTCCGCTGTTTTCGGATTTTGGAAGTTAAAGTAAGCTGCATCATTTCCTCTGCGAACAAAAGCATAGTGGTATTTCCAATCATACTCTTTCTCATCATAGCTGGTTTTTGGCGTTAATTTGGCCTGTCCGCCTTCATCAGTCCAAGTTACTCCCTTTACTCCATAGGCCAGATACGGATAAGCCTCTTTATCTGTGTATAGATATTGCAGGAGTTCTATGATTCGTTTCGCCTTTGCCGGATCTTTAGCCGCATTTTTAGAAATAGCCCATTGGCTGCTTTGGAATGGTTTAAGATCCAGAATTTGATCGCCTCTCGGACCCTTCATTGGTGGAATCGCCGTCCAATCCGGTACGGAGCCTCCTATTTCTTGCATTTTCTTGACATGTTCAGGTTCCAGCCTTCTCCAGTCATTCACCATGATTCCGACTTTGCCTTTGTACATTTTTTCATCAAGCTGCAATCCAACATTCATCGTTACCCAATCCGGATCCATGACGTTTGCACTAATCACGCTATTCACAAACGTCAGCGCCTCTTTCATTCGAGGGTCTATATTATGAATCACCAGTTTGCCGTCTTCCACATCCACATAATTCGGCTTCACTCCAAACATCAGGAAAAGTTTATCCATTCCGAGACCCAGTACGCCGTCTTTAGTCAGGCCGCCGACAAAACCATAGGTGTCATTCTTTCCGTTTCCATCCGGATCATTGAATGTAAATGCCTTCATTACATTCAACAACTCTTCCGGTGTAGTCGGTGCTTTCAGATTCAATTTTTTCAACCAGTCATTGTTAATCCACCATCCGTTGATTCCTCCTACTCCTTCAACTCCTGGAGTACCGATAGTCTTGCCGTTATATTTCATGGGCTCCCAGCGCGATGGATCAAAATTCCCCATTAAATCAGGGGTATGTTTGAGCAACTCATCCAAATCCGCTGTAACTCCCTGATTATAATACTTAATCGCGTTGGCGCGATCGTTGAAATAAAGCAAATCAGGCACTTGGTTGGAAGCAATGAGAACGTTCAGCTTGTCCCATGCCTGATCATTAGTCGCGACGCTCATATCCAATTCAATATTCATGGCTTTCTCGATCATTTGTCTAATTGGATCTTTATCGATAGGCAGAACCGGTACCGTCGGCCTAAAGCCCGCCAGATTATACATGCTAATTTTGTATTTCTCGATGACCTCCTCTTTTACTTCCTCCTTCTTTGGCGCTTCTGTTGTTTCTACGGTGTTTTTTTCTTCGTTGTTCTTGTTTGAACCACACCCTGCCAGCACTCCGCTTAACAAGATACTCATTACAAGCATAAGAATGTAAACATGTCTTTTTTGCATACCTGAACCTCTCCTTTTAGAGTTTAATTTATATCAGGGTTTCCCCATGATAACACTTTTATTAAGCTAGAAGCACTACCCTTTTATCGAACCAAGCAAAACGCCTTTCGTAAAATGCTTCTGAAGAAACGGATATACAAACAGGATCGGGAGAGTGGTTACCATCACCGTTGCCATCTGAATCGATATCGGATTGACCGCATCGTTTACTTCCGGCAAATTTTCATTATTTATAGCTGTTGCCCCAAGCAATATATTGCGCAGAACGAGCTGCACGGGATATTTATTGGCATCTTGAATATAAAGAATGGCATCAAAGAAACTATTCCAGTGCCCTACTGCGTAGAAGAGTCCGACGGTTGCTATTATAGGCATAGACAGCGGCAGGACGATACTCATTAGAATCCTCACTTCACCGGCGCCGTCAATCCGGGCCGATTCATCTATAGCTTCAGGCAGTTGCTCAAAAAAACCTTTCATGATAATTAAGTTAAACGCACTGATCAACCCTGGTACGATAAGCGCCCATACCGAATCCAATAAGCCCAGTTCCTTTACCAATAAATAATGGGGAATCATGCCTCCGCTGAACATCATTGTAAAAATAATATACAGCAGAATGACCTGACGGCCCGGAAGCGCTTTTCGTGCCAAAGGATAGGCTGTAATCATCGTAAAAAAAATGTTTAAAAAGGTACCCGCGACTGTCACGAAAAGACTTACTTTATAGGCATTACTTATAAGGCTTGAACCTAATATTTCATAATAGGCAGATAAAGTGATATGCTCGGGAATAAGGACAATTCCCCGTCGCGTTACCTCCGATGCGGAAGTAAACGATACACTTAGCGCGTACAGAAAAGGGAATACGCACACAACCGCTATTGAAATTAGAACGAGGTAAATACCAGTGTAAACGAGTCGTTCAGCTGCAGACATGGAATTCACCCCGCCCTTCTACCAAATTTGTCCATCAAATCTTTTCGCTAATTGATTAGCGCCGAGAACTAGAGCGAAACCAATGATGGATTTAAACATACCGACGGCTGTTGCAATCCCAAACTGCAGCTCCTGCAAACCTACCCGGTACACCCAAGTATCGATAATATCGGAGTTTTCGCGGTTGAGCGCGTTGGACATCATAAACACTTGATCGAAGCCGACATCCAGTATATGACTCAGACGAAGAATCAACATGAGCATAATGACGGTACGGATGCCTGGCAGTGTAATATGCCACAGCTGCCTCCACTTCGATGCGCCATCCACAACGGCCGCTTCATATAAACTGGGGTCAACCCCTGCTAAAGCCGCCAAGTAAATAATCGCCCCCCATCCAGCGCTTTGCCAAATATCTGTTGTTACCAACAGCGTTCGAATCATGCTTGGTTCCGTTAAG
This sequence comes from Bacilli bacterium, assembly GCA_036401615.1. GTDB lineage: Bacteria > Bacillota > Bacilli > Paenibacillales > DASWUO01 > DASWUO01. Next base: position 3,366 of record DASWUO010000394.1, read on the forward strand.
AAAGAAATCGCCGGCAAATCCCATTCTTTCAAGATTCCATTGATTAATCCATCCCCTGGAGCCATAAAAACAATAAGCAATCCATAGATGATCACCCATGATATAAAATGGGGCAAGTAGGTCACCGTCTGAATCATCCGTTTAAACCATGCTATTCTGACCTCATTCAGCATCAATGCCAGAATAATTGGTGCAGGAAATGCAAAGATCAGCTTGTAAAATGAAATGACGAGCGTATTGCCCATGATTTGCCAAAAGTAAACACCTTCAAAAAAACGGATAAAGTTGCCAAACCCAACCCATGGACTGTTCCAAATGCCATCTATTAAATTAAATTGTTTAAAAGCAATTACAATCCCGCTCATGGGGACATACTTAAATAGAGTAAAATAAATGATCCCTGGGACGAGGAATAGATACAAAGGCAAATTCTTTTTTAATACACGGATCAATCTATATAAACTGGTTTGTATTAAGGTTGAAGATTTTCTCGACTGCCGCAGGGTTGTCGTATTCATAGCTACTTATTGCCTCCTCATCACTTCTTTCCTAAACTTATTCTAACAAGAAGGATAGCATGGCATTTTCAAAATCTTCGGTGATTCTTTTCATATTTTCGGATCTCCCAAATGGCAGATGGGGTGTTAATGGAAAATAAAATAAACCATGCCGCTCTGTGATAGATCGGCATGGTTTATTTCATACGTGATTATAACCTGTATTAGTCAATCCAGTACTTTTAACATAGCTATTTCATCACAGCAATGTTGTTTTTTGCAATGAATGCAATCCGTCCAAACCTTTTCGGGAAATATTTCTTTTTCAACAATTGTAAATCCCTTGCGGGCGAAAAATTTATCTTCATAGGTTAAGGCCATCACTTTAGTAATTTCAAGTTTCCTGGCTTCTTCTACCAGATAATCAACCAGCTTGCCGCCGATACCCATTCCCTTAAATCCATCTGTTATCCCAAGTGAACGAATCTCTACCAGATTATCACCTAACCTGCATAAGGATCCACATCCAACGATACTGCCTTCCACTTCAGCAATTACAAAGGTGTCTAACTGCTTTGTCAGAATTTCCTTCGATCTTGGAAGCATAATGCCCTTCTCTGCATAATCGTTAATTAAATGATATACAATATCAACATCTTCTATTGCTGCTTTCCTGCAAAATATTTCCATATTTATCCCCGCCTAAGTGCCACACTGAAAAAACTTATATGGATAAATATACATTAATGCGCATAATTACTCAAGTGTTTTGTTTTCAAAATTGATGCTTTCAACATTTCATCCTTCAAAGTACTCTTTTTAGGCTTTGGCATAAACCCGCCCCTTCAATTTTAGGAATAT
>DASWUO010000395.1:0-4849 GCA_036401615.1 Bacilli bacterium
GTTATGCAATAATATAGATACATCACCCCCTTAAAAGGCAGATAAAGCAAATTCATGCTATAATGAGGACCGGTGATTCTTCGTTAGAGTATAACTTTGCAATAACTAATGGAATCACAGGTTTACGACAAATATCATGGCAGTTTCGCTCTTGAAGTAGGCATTATTATGCAATAACCCGATATCTTCCATAGTTAATTTTTTTAATGATTCATATACTGCTGTTTTATCTTGAAAATTGGTTTACTTTTTTATTAATAAATCACGATTCGGCGATAGCGGGGTTTGCTCCATAAATCTGTTATCAATCATCATTCTGGCTCCTATTTCCCCATAGACACCCACCTGCGCAATTAATTTCCCGTAAAGGACATGAATATCATGACGCTGGCTTCCGGATAAGCCTGCTCCATAGTTAAAGGTGCTCAAAGCATTCATTCCGTTAATGTGATACAGCATGATTTTATCGGAAAAAGGGGGTGTGGTGGATTTCATAACAGAAGAGTCCCATAAGGTGGGAACAGGCAAATTTTCTTTCTCCAATACGCTGCTGAAATTCTTAATATGAGTGGAAGATATATCCTTGCCACGGCTGAAATAATCTCTGATTTCGGCGGATTGCGCAACCTGGGCAAACCCTGTAATAAGGGCTTTACCCATCATATTAGATTGTATGTTCGAAAAAATGTGAGTAATTTCAAGGACATTGATTGCCCGCTTATCTCCGAAAAACCCGGCCAGAAAATGCGGGTTTTGCACAAACTCTACAGCCTCCGGAACTTCAATAAACGGGGGTCTCATGAACAACCCTTTGGACAAGGAGACCTCAGCAACTTTATTATAGAGCTCGGTTAAAGAAATGATGCATTTGGACATAAAATCACGCACGTCAGACCGCGCTATGTTAGGAAGAGCAACCGTATATAAACTAAAACCGCTTTTGGTCGTCTGGTGAAGATAATTTAAGAAGAATATATCGCTGTAAAGCCGGGGCGCCTCTAAATTCACATCCGCATCAGTAAATCCAACAGGGATAGGAAACTTCTCGTGATTCATAATTTCCGCCACGGTATCTACATAATCGATGGATAAGGAGAGGGCATACTCCAGCACCTCTTTAATCTCACGATCCTCTGCATGAAACACAAAGTATTTGAGAAAACACACAGCCATAGAATTTCCTATATAAGCTCCCCACAGATTTGCTATTTCCGCTGAGGTTAATCCGACATTGTGATCCGTCATAGGATTGTTATTTTTTTCCTGCATCAAATTTGTAGCCATCCCCTCTGTAGATGATTTCTTCAATCATTTATATAGTGCTGTTTTTATTGCAAAATTATTCCGACCAATAGGGGTAAAGGTGTATTTGTTAAAAGAAATTCGTTATAATGATGAATAGATTATCAAATTAAATATGAGGAGTAATCATTCTAATGGAAAAAATACTTATCTTCGGGCATAAAAGCCCGGACACGGATACCATTTGTTCTGCCATTGTGTATGCGGATTTAAAAACAAGCTTAGGCATGAATGTTGAACCGGTGCGATTGGGTGAAGTGAATGGGGAGACGCAATATGCCTTGGATTATTTTCAGCAAAAAGCCCCGCGTTTGGTAGAAAAAGTAGCAGGCGAAGCGAACAATGTGATATTAGTGGATCATAATGAGCGCCAGCAAAGTGCCGGCGATATAGATCAAGTCCGGGTAATTGAAGTGATAGATCATCACCGAATCGCTAATTTTGAAACAAGCCATCCTTTGTATTACCGTTGTGAGCCGGTTGGGTGTACGGCGACGATTCTGAATAAATTGTACAAAGAAAACGGCATTGTTATCCGCAAACAGATGGCAGGGTTGATGCTGTCGGCGATCATATCTGATTCGATGTTGTTCAAATCACCGACATGCACTGAGGAAGATGTGCTTGCAGCACGTGAATTGGCTGATATCGCGGAAGTGAATGCCGAGAGCTACGGTTTGGAAATGTTGAAGGCGGGTGCCGACTTGCGTGATAAATCAATCAGCCAACTGATTTCCCTGGATGCCAAGGAATTTCAAATGGGCAGCTACAAGATAGAAATTGCACAAGTGAACGCTGTAGATACAAATGATGTGCTTGTCCACCAAGCGGAGTTGGAGACAGCTCTGACAAACGTGATTGCGCAGAAGGGTCTGGATTTGTTCGTTTTCGTTGTGACGGATATTCTGAATAACGATTCCGTGGCTTTAGCGCTTGGCAGCAAAACCAATGTTGTGGAACAAGCTTATAACGTTAAGTTAGTCGATAACAAAGCTGTGCTCAAAGGTGTGGTTTCCCGCAAATTGCAGATCGTGCCGGTGTTTACGGATATTTTCACAAAGATGTGAAACCAATATATGATTATAGATAAAGCGTTTCTGGAGCAGAATACTGTTGTAGCAGCAAAGCAATTGCTCGGGTGTCATCTTATTAGAAAGACAGCAAAGGGCGTTATTCGTATAGAAATCACCGAAACAGAAGCCTATCGTGGGAGCGATGATCCTGCAAGCCACGCCAGCAGGGCGGTAACTCCACGGAATCGGCTTATGTTTGGAGATGTGGGTCAAGTGTATGTTTATCTTATCTATGGAATGCATTTATGCATGAATATTGTTGCCCATGAAGCCGATGGGGTAGGAGCCATATTGCTGCGGGCAGGAAAGCCGTTGGAAGGGATTGATCTGATCCGGGCTAATCGGCTCAACACAGCTGATCGCCAGCTTATGAATGGCCCCGGCAAACTGGCCAGAGCATTGGAAGTTGATTTGAGTTTTAACGGGTATGATCTGTTGCAGAGTGGAGAGCTTTCCTTATATCTGGAGTATCATAAACCTTCAGCGTCCAGTATCGTTCGAGCGACGCCGCGTATTGGCATATCCAAAGGTATCGATCTGCCCTGGAGGTTTGTAATGGATTAATGGTTTGTGACATTAAATAATCTCATCAATAATCCCCAAGTTTAAAGCTTCTTCCGGGTTGATAAACCAATCGCGCTGACGTTCCAATACGCTTCTAAGATGGTCTGGCTCAAACTTGGTTTTTGATAACAAATACTGGTCATAGATACTCTGTAATCTTTGTACCTCATCAAGCCGATTTTTTAAGTGTTCCATATTGCCGCCTATCGTATTTGAAACAGAATGGTACATAAAAGTACTCAGTCTGCCAGAAAACCTCTTGTGGCCGCTAACCGCGATAAGCAAGCCCATACTTGCCGCCAGACCATATACATACGTATGAACGGGCGTCTTACTGTGATCGATCATATTAATCAATGCCAGCCCATCATATACACTTCCACCCCTGCTGTTAATGAATAATTCGATGGGAACCCGTTTGAACTCTTTCTCTTTCTTATCGCAGTCTTCATCAAACTTATTAATCTTAATTATTCTTTCCATAACAGCTTTAACAGAGGTTTTATCGATTGCATCAAATAATAACAATGTTCTTTCGATCATATCTAAACCTCCACACGACTTTCTGGTACGATTAATATATTCCTCTCTTAAGGGCTATGTAACTGGGTATAAGCCCGTATTTGTTCGTTTGAAATTATAACGCTTTTGAAAAGAGGGCAAATCATGCGTAAAGAATCCATCTTCGGTTTGACATATCATCAACTGACCTCATGGCTTATGGAGCGTGGGCATAGGGAATTTCGGGCATCCCAGGTTTGGGATGGGCTTTACAAGAAGCGGGTAACCGCCTTTTCTGAGATGACGGATGTCAATAAAGAGTGTGTTCAATTGCTTGCTGATCATTTTACAATCCAAACCTTAACCGAGCACCTAAAGCAAGAATCTGCAGACGGGACGATTAAGTTTTTGTTTAAATTGCAGGACGGCAATCTGATTGAAACAGTGTTGATGCGGCATAAATATGGGTTATCGGTTTGTGTGACAACACAAGTAGGCTGTAATATTGGATGCAGCTTTTGTGCGAGCGGATTATTGCCGAAGAGTCGAGATTTATCCAGCGGAGAAATTGTGGAACAGATGGTGAACGTTCAGCTTCATCTGGATCGAGCCGGAAAGGATGAAAAGGTAACTCACGTTGTAGTAATGGGCATTGGCGAGCCTTTCGATAATTTTAAAAACTTGGTGGATTTCCTGCTTATCATAAAAGAGCAAAAAGGACTAGCCATCGGAGCGAGGCATATCACAGTATCAACGAGCGGCCTTTCCGATAAAATCTATGAATTCGCCGATCTCAACCTGCAGGTCAATTTGGCGGTCTCTTTGCATGCACCCAATAACGAGCTTCGAACACGGATCATGAAAATCAACCGGGCTATTCCAATTGAGCAGCTAATGCAGGCCATTGATTACTACTTGGCCAAAACGAACCGGAGAATTACGTTAGAATATATCCTGCTGAAGGATGTGAATGACACTAGGGGGCTTGCTCTCGAACTTGCCGATCTTATCGGCGGCAGGCGAGATCTTGCGAAGGTTAACTTGATTCCATATAACCCTGTGGATGAACACAGCCAATATCAGAGAAGTGAGCAGGAATCGGTGATGGCTTTCTATGATACCTTGAAGAAGCAAGGGATTAATTGCACGATTCGCCTCGAACACGGCACAGATATTGACGCCGCCTGCGGGCAATTAAGAAGCAAACAATTATCCATCACATAGATTTATGAAACCTTGAATTTCATGTGTCCTCAATTAATGAATTAATAAGGGTTTGCAAGCCGCATGGGGAAATTAGAATTTACCCGTTATTTAATTTAAGACTTGAGAGGTATTCACAATTAGATCGATTAATTGAGTGCGTCAGAAATCAAAATATCTTTGTGGAACTGATCCTTACGGAGTTT
>DASWUO010000396.1:0-5352 GCA_036401615.1 Bacilli bacterium
GTATTGGATCGCTTCCCTGACCAGCGAGGCCTTTCCGATAGAACCTTTTGCAGCTGTGGAAGCTTTCTTCTGTGTCGTGTAAATTCTGCAAAGCATCAACATCAATTGAAATAAATGAGTTTTGGCCGCTATCTCATATCCCGAGGAGGCTTCCTCGGTTTCCCGTGTAATTTCGAGGAAATGAAACTCCAGCTTTTCTCTTTCCTCCTCAGGGATGGTCAATTTATCGCGCAAATTGTTTTCGCTGCGAAAAAAAGGCTCCGCTATAAACAGTTCAAAAAAACCTTCCGTTTTCTGGAACCATTCGATATCCGACTGCAGCACTTCAGGGAGAAACAAACAATTTACAATGTCGACAGAATGGTTTTGAATATAACAATGCTCGGAGCCCGATGGAATGATCACCAAATCCCCAGCTGTCATAAACATACTTTGGCCTTTATAGATGTGGGTCGCGCTGCCTTTGATAAAATAAGCAATCTCAATGCAGGCGTGATGATGAAGTCCCACGGTTAATCCATGTTTAATATGATTGGCGAAAATCGGGAAATGGTTTCCGTCTCTATTAAAGAACTTTAATTCCATGATCTGCACCCCAGTTTATAATAAGATAAACTCACTTTCACTATAGCATGGGTTAAGTGTGCATGAAACATCAACAGGCTACTTTTTTAAAAGTTCAGGATCAGGGTTGCAAATCCACTCCTCCCAGGTAGATCCGAAGTGATCGATCATGATTTTCTCCAAGCGCTTCCGAAAAGGCAGCCCCTTCTTCTCTATCTGTTCGAACATGGGATCCTTCCTCCCCGCTAGTTGGGATTGCACCCAATTTTGCAGTTGATCCTCAAATTGACTTGACAGCTGCGGATGAATCTCTGCGAGATTCGTCTTTTCTTCGGGATCCGATCTAAGGTTATAGAGCTCTCTTGGTGCGCGGGTAAAACAGCCGGGATCATACGTATGGATATACTTCCATTGTTCAGTACGCAATCCTCTGCTTGCCTGCCAAGCGCATTCGCTTAAAAAAACAGTTTCATGCGCCTCTGTCTTCTCCCCCCTAATCAGCGGCCATAAGGATTTACCCTGAACCTCCTGCGGAATAGGCATATTTAATGCTTCCAGCAAGGTCGGCATCAAATCGGTATGCTGCACTTGGCCTTTGATACGGCTGCCGGCTGGAATACGTCCAGGCCACCGCATGATACATGGTATATGTACAGTAGCATCATACAGGCCGCAATGATCCCAGTAGATCTCATGTTCCGTCATACTTTCGCCATGGTCGCCAACCAAAACCAGCAGCGTATCCTCCGCAATTCCAAGCTCCCACAGGGTATCATCCAATTCCTTCAGCCGATCGTCCAGATAACGAATTTCCGCGCCGTATAATGCTGATACATAATCCGCATCTGTTACCGGACCCAAATGGTCATAGTGATGCAGCTTGAAGAACGGATAAGCCAAGCTTTTATACGCCTTCTCCATACTTTGATTTTTAGCGGAAAAGGGGTCTCCCTTGTAAAACTTGGCTGTATAAGCTTCGCGGTCCATATAAGGAGTATGCGCATCCCAGTAGTGCAAAAACAGAAAAAAATCTTCTTCCTTATGCCCGCGAATCCAAGGCAGCGCTTTCTTGTTGACGTTAATGCCGTCAATCCATCGGGTCGCCCCCGCCGTATTGATATAATATTCGTATCCCCGGCAAAACCATTCTTTTAAATTGTACATGTTATCTACCGCGGCGGTCGTCATTCCCGATTTGCGCAGCAATTGTGGCAGCCATCCAACCTGCTTACTCAAATGTACGCCGTCCGCTCCATGAGCTACAACACCTGTACTGATTCCGGGCCTTCCGGTGAACATAGCGGTATGGGCAGCCTCCGTTGGAATATCGGAAGCAATGGCTTGTTCGAATAACACACCTTGGGAAGCAATGTGATCCATGTAGGGAGATGTAGGTTTGGAATACCCGTAACATCCGAGGTGGTTCGCCCGGACTGTATCAAGCGATACGAAGATGATTTTCATCCTGCCTCACCTCACCTTTTGTTTGAAACGCTCTTGCTGCAGTATTAATTTTGTGATTTTTTCCGCACTCTGCTCTACACTTTCAATGGAGGTATTTAGAACCAGGTCAGGCTGTAAAGGTTCCTCATACGGATCAGATATGCCGGTAAAGTGTGATATCTCTCCGCTCCCGGCTTTGGCATACAGCCCTTTTACATCTGCTGCGGCACATTCTTCAAGTGGTCTTGATACATATATCTCTGTATATCCCCCGACTTCAGCCCGGCAATAATCTCTCATATGTTGGTAGGGAGTAATCATGGAGACAAGAACCGTGACGCCGTTTCTGGAGAGCAGATTGCTGAGAAAAGCAACACGCTTCACATTTTCCAACCGATCCTCGGGGGTAAAACCCAACCCGCTGCAAATGGTTTTGCGTAATTCGTCCCCGTCCAGAAGTTCCACAAGCCGCCCCCTTCTCCTTAGATCATGGAGTAAACAGGTTGCTAGTGTGGTTTTTCCGGCTCCTGACAATCCGGTAAACCATAAGACTTTTCCTTGAACCACTGCACTCTCACTCCCTTCTTTATATAGCTTTAGTATAGGGAAAGCACAGCAAAGGGGTTAGAACAATTCCGACTTCTTTTTTGCGCAAACCTCCTACAACTTTTCCGAAACATTAAAAACCTAACAATTAGCCTGTTAGGTTTATTAATGTTCGTTTAGTGCGGATCGGTTGTCCGAACGGAACTGGAGTGCGTTATTTTCCCTAATTTCGTTAATTTAACCCCAATAAACGCAGCGTACGCGCGGTGGAGCACCTTTTCGGCCATTTTTGGTGCTCTAGCCTTGCCGGGCGCGATGGACGCGCCATCAAATTTCTTTATTTCCCGCTATGCGCTCATACAGGAAATCGGCAATATGCACGGCTTTCATCTGCCCTGACATGTTCTGCTGTTCGATGCCCAGCTTCATCTGCAATAGACACCCAGGATTGCTGCTAAGCAGATAATGCGCTTGTGTATTCTTCACGTGTTCCATCTTATGGTCCAGAATTTGTCCTGACATGTCAGGCTGCGTCAAGTTGTAAATACCCGCCGAACCGCAGCAGCGTTCTGATTCTTTTAATTCTACAAAATTCACACCATCGATCTGGTTCATCAGCTTACGCGGTGCCGTACTGGACTTCATCACATTGCGCAGATGGCAGGAGTCTTGATAAGTGATACTAAGTGGCTTCACCTCCGTTTGATCTTCAGGCAGGGCTGTAAACGCTGGAATTCTGCCTTGTTCCACGATGATTTGGCTAATATCCTTCACTCTGGCTGCAAACCATTTCGATGATTCAACCCATTCCGGCTCCGCATGCAGCAGATGGTCATATTCGACCAACAAAGCACCGCATCCGCCGGCATTGGAAATAATATAGTCCACCTTCGCCTCTTGAAACACTTTAATGTTCTTCTTGGCCAGCTCTTGAGCCATCTTCATCTCGCCGCTATGGGCATGAAGGGCACCACAGCAATTCTGGGTATCCGGAATGACAACCTCAAACCCGGATTCAGACAATAGTTTTACGGTGTTGACGTTGGTTTCAGTGAACAAGACATCCATAATACACCCGCGGAACATGCCCACCCTGGCAATCTTCTCTCCTTTGGCCGGATACAACGTGCCTAATTGCTCAACAACTCCCTTATAGGATGCCTCAGGCAAGATGTGCTCCATCTCCCTCATAAATTTCGGGAACAGCTTCATAATATTCAACTTATGGGTCAGCCATTGAAGGCCCGATTTTTGATAAAAAACCAAACTTAATCCTAATAGCTTCATCCTGTCTTGGTGAGGAAACATTTGTTTGAAAAATAACGCTCTAACTGCTTCAACCCACCAGCTATGTTTCGTATGCTCTTCATTTGAGTCTCTCGCTTGCTCCAGCAGTTGTCCGTATTTGACATCGGCGGGACATGCCGGCTCACAAGCACGGCAGCCAAGGCAATGATCCATTTGGTTCTTGAAGGTTTGGTCCGGCAGCATGAGTCCATCAGCTACGGCTTTCATAAGGGCAATTCTTCCCCGGGGGGATTCCGCCTCTATGCCGGTTTCCCGAAAGGTTGGACACGCGGGTAAACAAAATCCGCAGCGCATGCAGTTGGTTAGCTGATCGTAGTCCAAACTTAGCTTCAATTTCTCAGCCAGCGGGTTAGTTAATTTTACACCGTCATTCCTGCCCATGTTTTCTGTATCCACATGTCCGGCAGCCATTTTTGCCATATCTTCATGATCGATGTTTTTTGTTGTGGTTTGCGTCATCTGCTAAGCACCACCCTTTTGCGGGTTTCCTTGGCAAACACTTTGCCGGGATTCATAATATTGTGGGGATCGAACACCTGCTTAATGCCTTTCATCACTTCAATTCCTGCTTTGCCTACCTTCCACTCCAGAAAAGGGGACTTCACCATGCCCACTCCATGTTCCCCTGTAATGGTTCCCCCCAAACGAATCGCCGCTTCGAAGATTTCCTCAAAGGCTTGCTCGACCCGGTGTATTTCCTCCTGATCACGGACATCCGTTACAATGGTGGGATGAAGGTTGCCGTCCCCGGCATGGCCGAAGGTACATACTTGAACGTTATATTTTTTGGCGATTTGATTGATTTCCAGCACCATATCGGCAATCTTCGAGCGCGGTACAGTAGTGTCCTCCAGAATTGTTGTCGGCCGCAGTCTGGCGAGTGCTGTAAAAGCAGTCCGGCGGGCAAGCATAAGGCTGTTTCCTTCCTCAACGCTATCGGCCACCTTCACTACAGCGGCATTTTGTTCCTGGCAGATGCGAGTGATTGCTGCGATATCTTTTTCAACAACCCCTTCATCCCCATCTTGCTCAATCAACAAAATGGCTTCCATATCAAGGGGGAGACCAATGTGCGAAAAGCTTTCAACCACCCTTATAGTGGGGTTATCAAGGAATTCCAGTGTGGCTGGGATAATGCGGTTTTCAATGATTTTCGAAACCGTCCTTGCTGCGTCATAAATGTTGGAATACATGGCTAGCATCGTCTTTTTATACTTGGGAGCCGGTATTAATCTTACGGTAGCTTCGGTAATGATAGCCAGAGTGCCCTCTGATCCAACAAGCAGCTTCGTAAGGTCATACCCTGCTACATCCTTCATCAGTTTACCGCCGGTACGGAGAATCTCACCCGAGGGAAGAACCGCTTCAAGCCCTATAACATAATCCTTGGTTGTGCCGTACTTAAGTCCGCGCAGGCCTCCCGAACATTCGGCAATGTTTCCGCCTAAAGAAGAAACAGCCATGCTGCTTGGATCCGGTGGATAAAACAAC
>DASWUO010000397.1:0-4835 GCA_036401615.1 Bacilli bacterium
GATGAAAAGCCATTGGGCTAAGAAATACATAGCTAGCTTGGCTGCCAAGAAAGTATTCGCAGGTTACGCTGATGGCACTTTTCAACCTAACAAACCGGTTTCCAGAATTGAAGCCATCACAGCTGCTGTAAAATTGATGGGTCTGAAAGCACAAGCCGAGGCCAAAATGAATGTGAATCTGAACTTCAAAGACGGAGATCGCATTGAGAAGAAATATCCTTGGGCTGTAGGTTATGTTGCTATAGCTTTGGAAAACGATTTGTTTGAAGAATCCGAGGATTCCATCCAACCGGAGAAGGCTGCAGATCGCTTATGGGCAACTATCCTTCTTGTGAAGGCTTCAAAGCTGACTGCAGAAGCCAAAGCGAAAATGAACACTGAACTTAACTTTACCGATGCCGATAAAATTCCTGCCGGAGCTGTTGGATATGTTGCTATAGCTGTGGAAAAAGGATTTATTAAAGGATATAAGGAAGAGAATAACAAATTTAGCTTTCGGCCTAATAAACCAATTACTCGGGCTGAACTGGCTGTACTATTAGATAACACGGATTCGGAAATGCCTAATTATGAGAAGAATACAATTAAAGGAACTATAAGTGGAGTCGTCAGTTCGACCAACGTATTAACCATTGTATTAAAAGATCAGTCTTTAAAACAAGTTACACTTCATGCGAATGCCTTTATTTTCCGCAATGGGATTGTAGTTGCGTCTTCGGCTTTAGTTGCGGGGGATGTCGTCATTATCCGCAGCTACAATAATACTGTTTATTACATTGAAGTTGTTAAACTTGGCACGGGCACACCACCCGTAGAAACCACTTTTACATCTGCCGATATTAAAGTCGAAGCCACATCCAAGAATACAATTAAGATAACTGCGCTTAACGGACATACATTTAATGAGGCGGACCTTAATGCCATTAAATTCAGAAATGATGCAGCCGTCACAGCCTTGACAGGTGTTGGCAGCAATGATCAAATTGTAGTCCTAGGCACACAAATTACTAAAAGCGGTACAGAAATCATTCTTACCTCGACAGCCGGTGATTTCCTATCAGCCAGTGCCCAAGCAGACAGCAATGATGATGGAACCGCACTGGAATCGTTAAAGTTATATATTGAAGGTAACGGGATTAAAGACCAGAACGGCAAAGTATTAACGATTGCTGCAACAGAAGCAGTTTCCGCAGGCCATACCAACGTAGCTGATAAAATCTCTCCTCTTGCAGCCGATGCTGCAAAAATAACCTTAGCGGCTAATTTTATTACCGCGACTGCAGAAGCCATTGAACCCGGCGCAACTGTTAAATTGGTTGCTGATGGAGCTGATGCTGTAACAGCCGCTGCGGCAGGAACAGCTACTGTAGGTGCCGATGGCAGCTTTGCAGTTATTGGATTAACTGCTGCTACAGCATATGATTTATATGTAGTGGATGCAGCTGCCAACATTTCTGCTAAACTGGATATTGCTACACCTTAAGACTAAGGATATTTATGAAAAATAGTTATTTTAACAAATAACAAACCTCCGTTTCCCTCTTAGGTTGGGGAATGGAGGTTTGTTTTGTTAGTATTTATTGTTATTTTTAAACCACTATCATTTTGCTCTCCTAATTTCAGTAATATCTGCTTCGTGCTCAATAGAACGTATAGATAGACGTTCTAGAATTCTCTCAAGTCGGTCGTTACTATTGGTGAGACCTTTCACATCGGTTTTCAAAACGCTAACGTCAGTTTTGAGAACAGCCACATCGGTTTTCAAAACGCTAACGTCAGTCTTGAGAACAGCCACATCGGTTTTGAGAACAGCCACATCAGTTTTGAGGACAGCTACATCGGATTTCAAAGCTGTTGTGTCACCCTTGATATGATGAACGTCCATAGTCAAGGCTTCCAATTTAGCGTTAGTAACTTCTTGGTTCGATCGTAATGAAGTTACGATTTGCTTCAATTCGTCCAAGCTTTCCAGCTTCTCAAGAATAAGATCCATTTTGTCGACCAGCTTAAATCACCCTTTACTTATGCAAGATATCTATCAATTATAATACATTTCCGATCCACAATAAAGCCAATTTCAATATTTCCTCTAACTCCGTTATAATGGAAACCGAGGTGATAAAGCAATGTCCATCCTGCAGCTGCAAGAAGTGAACGGCGGATACAGCAGAAACAAGCCGGTATTACATAACATCTCCTTTGACATTCGTCCGGCTGAAATGGTGGGACTGATTGGGCTCAATGGGGCGGGAAAAAGCACGACCATGAAGCACATTCTGGGTCTTATGAAGCCCCACAGCGGTACGATTCGTATGCGGGAGCAGACCCTGGCAGAGGCGCCGGATCGTTATAAGGCTTCGTTTGCTTATGTGCCGGAAACCCCTTTGTTATATGAAGAATTGACCGTTAGAGAACATTTAGAGCTTACAGCCATGGCTTATGGGATAGATAAATCAACCTTTCATTCGCGAGTGGAGGTTTTGGCTGAAGAATTTTACATGAAGGATAAATTAAACAGCTTCTCCATGCACCTCTCCAAGGGAATGCGCCAGAAGGTCATGATCATGAATGCCTTCCTGGTCCAGCCTCCGCTTTATGTAATAGATGAACCCTTCCTTGGGCTGGATCCGCTCGGTATCAGGTCCCTGCTTGAATTAATGTTAAAAACCAAGCAATCCGGGGCCAGCATTCTAATGAGCTCCCATATCCTGTCTACTATTGAAGGATATTGCGACCGTTTTATTGTTCTCCACGAGGGAAGAATTATAGCCATGGGCACCCTGGAGGAAATAAGGCGCCAAGCCGACATGCCGCAGTCGTCCTTGGAAGATGTGTTTTTTGCTTTGGTCAAAGGCGGTTCCGCTGAATGGAAATGAAACAGATGTGGATGAAGCGGGCTACTCAATTCTGGATGTCCATCCTGCCTTATTTCCGGTATGTTATCCAAAGCGGTTTTCTGATCTTTCTGATCTTAGGCTCCATTGTCTTTTCGGTCCTGTATGCCCAGTGGCTTCAGCAGCTGCCTGACAACTTTCAAGGGAAATGGATCGTTGCCTTGGCCCTTATTCCTGTACTGGCCGCCAGTCCTGTTCGCACATTCTTAAAGAAAGCCGACTTGGTCTACCTGCTGCCGCTGGAGAGTAAGATGGGGGGGTATACCAGGAGCAGCCTTGTCTATAGCTTCGTCTTTCAGTCGGTCCTTGTGTGTTTAGTGTTTTTTGTAGCTTTGCCGTTATATGTGCCGGGTGACAACATTGCCCCTGTTTTAGGATTGCTGTTCTTTGTGCTATTGATCAAATCTGTTAATCTGTACGGCAGTTGGCAGGAGAAGAAGTTCAGTATGACAAGCTCCCGTAGGATATACACCCTTTTACGATGGGCTGGGACAAGTGGCTTAATCTTGCTGATCTTATGGTTTCCCTTGCAGCAGGCGGGCCTGATTCTTCTGTTGGTTTTGTTTACCTATGTCGTTTCCTTGCAGCTGCCTTCGCGTTATAATATTCGTTGGGAGCTGTTGGTGCAGCTTGAACAACATGCCTTATCCAGATGGTACTATTTTATCTCGTGGTTCGTAGATATTCCGGAACGTCCGGCCCAAATTAGCAGACGTCCTCTAATAAGCCGCTTAACCAACGTTGTTCCTTTTTTGCAGAGCCACACCTACCGGTATTTGTATTTAAAAAGCTTTGTACGTACAGAGTTGTATGGAATTGTTCTGCGGCTGACCCTGATAGGGATGATTGTGATTAGTGCGGTGGAGAATGATGTTGTAAAAGGGTTCATATTTTTGCTGTTTGTTTATTTCTGCGGGGTGCAGTTATCGGCTTTAAAGCAGCAGCACCGTTATGTTTTCTGGGTAAACATCTACCCGCTGCCGTTATCCGGTCGCGAGCCGTCAGCTGTTTCGGTTATATTTAGGCTTCATCTCGTTGTTGTTCTGCTGCTTTCTGTGCCCATTTTTATTACGATGTCAAACTTAATAGGACTGCTTCTCCTTCCGGCAGGGGGAGCCATCCTATCGTATTTGCAGAACTATGGAGCGCTGAAGAGAAAGAGTGGTTGAAATTATTTCTACCTATGCAACAGCCTTGGTCTTATGGCGAAGCATTGCGATAACTACCATGGGTTTTGCAATAATTATCACTCTATTTATTCAAAATAAAGCAGATAAAGCAAGTTATGCGATAGTGAAGAATGGTCATTCTCAACTAGAGCATAACTTTGCAATAGCCGCCTGAATGACAGGGAAAACACAAATATTATGGTGATTTCGTTCCTGAAGATTGCATATTGGTGCAATAGTTCATATTATAACTCAAATTTATACGCATTGTCCGGAACGAATTATTATACAGTAACCTTCTCCAAATCCTGCACACCCTGATAAATGATATCAAATAGCTCTTCGATATTTTCCTCGTCTATACATGAAAAAGCTACGCGCATGTCTGTTGCGCCCAAGGCAATGGTGCCGACGCCGTATTGATCCAGCAGATGCAAACGCAAGGTTTCCGCATCCACGGTTTTGAGCTTCAAGCACATAAAATATCCGGAATTGAAAGGATAGTAATCCCAAACCCCGCCATATTTGCCGCTGTCCAAGGCGCCCTTGGCCCGATTGGCCCGGCGTTTCATCACGTCAAATTTTTGCTGCTTCTGTACTTTAAAGTCAGGGGAATTCAATGCTTGCAGAACAAAAGTTTGCGAAGGATGCGGACCGCTGGAAATGGTGGCCCGTATAATACCCGTTGTTTTCTGCTCTAGTGCACTAAGTAAAGATTCGCTGTCTGCTGCGTAAGTTAGAAACCCGACCCGGAAACCCCAAACATATTCTT
>DASWUO010000398.1:0-4545 GCA_036401615.1 Bacilli bacterium
AGGCAATAGTCCGACTCGGTTTGACTCGCAAGTTTCGGAAGGGGGATGCTGCGCAGCACATCAACTACGTTGATGTCTCCCTCAATTTATTAAATGATGTTTAAGAAGTGGTAGCTTTAAGTTTGAATTATTAGAAACAGACAACTACGAAGTAGTTGTACTGCGTAGCACCCCCTCCCTGTTCTCAGCTACTAGTGAGTTAAATGAGACAGAGCGAGTCAACTTGTTGTCTCGTATTCAAATCCCCGTCCGACGCGGGTTTAGAATATTGCGAGGCAGACGAGACACAATTACGAAGCCTGTTAACTGGTGTTGATTTTATGGTTGCTTTTCATTTCCTGCCTCCATGATTGAGATTTATTTCCCCGTTCTATATGTCGCTCGAAGGTTAAAATGTAGGTATGGACATGCCTATAAAGATTTTTTATTGCATTCTATAGAATGTTTATAAGGATTTGTTGTCAATGTTGGTTTGTATATTGACGGAGGGATAGGGGCGATGACAATGTATAGGGAATATTATGATTTAAAAGAGGGATTGACACATTAACTTAATATATGTAAAATAATGGTAATTTAGATGGGGAATGGTGAGGGGTAATATGGGGTATCAGGATAGTGCCCGTTTTGGTAAACGTAGCGAATTTATAGTAATAGCGGAACTATTGCGACTCGGATTTGATGTCTATCTTACCTTAGTGGATGACAAAGCAATAGACTGTGTTATACGTTTAAATAATCAACAGTATGTTGATGTGCAGATAAAAGCGCGGAATCAAGATGGCATCAACTGGAACAAATTTGGTCCTTTATCCATTGAACCGAGGCAAAACTATATATATATTTTCTACACTGAATTTAATAAGATATATTGGGTGATTCCATCTATTGAACTTGTGACTTTATGTAGCGATGGGAAAACCGGGAAACATCAGGGGAAGATGGCCCTTCGTTTACCTCGTATTGATATCGGTGATAAAGCCGAGCAGTACAAGAGATATCGTAATAATTTTTCATTGATTGAGGAGTTAGTAGGTAAAGGGGTCATTGATTCTGATATTTCAACCATTTAGACCTGATTTGCCGCATACGAATGGAGACATTTGTTGTTGTGATTCTTAAGATCGCCGCGATTTCAATCTGTTTGTGCCCGGATAATGCCAGTTCAAATACATTAAGTTGTCGTCCGGCAAGCTGATTCCGAAATTCCCATATTACTAGATTATTATCATCGTGACTGTGCGGTTCTAGTAAGTCAGTTGGACTTATGTAATTCATGATGTAAATTTGTTCTGACTGACAGGCCGTGCAAATGTATTTGCCAAATCCATTCCTATAGAGCCTACTTGATAATCGGCAGTCTTGGCAGTGTTGACGGAGATTCTTTTTCATCCGCTGCTTTACATAATCAATGACTGCATAGTGCCCTTTATAGTTCAAATACTTTAGTGGGTTCCCAATATCCAGCCTTACTTTATCTAATGCCTTCCAGACACCAATTAGAAAAACTTGCTGACAATCAGGGTCCCTATATCGTTTGCCATATTGGGAAAGCATGTATTTCAATAATATTTCCTGACTGTCCTTGTGGCCCTTACTTGCCTTTAAAGTCTCATTCTCTATAGATAATATTTCCCGCTGACCCATTGTATCCTTTGCCTCCTTAGAAATTAGAATTGGTAATAACGCACATATACAAGATAGGAGTGGATAGGATGAAAGCAATGAAGAGGTTTATGCAATCTGCTGATGAGATTAAGATATCCATCGTACCACAGAGCATCTCATGTGAAAAGAATGTAGGGCTGAATATATGAAGGGAGATCAATCCAAAACCAAATGAGTACATGAATAATAGTAAAGCTTGCCTAAAGAGAACAGCAGAGAAGTTCTGACACTGATAGGGCTAATTTGATTAATCCTTGCAGTCAGGCACTAATTTATCGCGATTAATTCGTTTGATAATTGTTTGTATAGTATAGGGATGCCAATTTTGACCACCTCGTTTGGAGTAGATATTGTTCTTTTTCAATTGAATAGCTATTTTACGATAGGAGCAACCGGATTTGTGCAATTCCCACATATGTCTGAGTAAGTCTTGTTCATTCGGGTTTGCGATGAATTCGTCACCGACTCTAGTAAATCCAAGTGGTGGGTGAGTGTAGGCACCGCCAGTTTCCTTAATGTGTCGTAGGGCGGCTGAAGTACGTTCTGCAGTCAGGTTACGCTCCATTTCGGCAAGAGCTACCATGATGGATATCATAAACTTTCCTGTCGCTGTAGATGTATTGATTGGGGCACCACCCATATCCACAATAGAGACAGATATATCTTGCTTAGACCACGTATCTATATTTTTCAGTGCATCAGATGCGTTTCGAAAGGCTCGGTCTATACGCCAGATAATAATATGCCGTACGTTATTCTCTTTTATTGCTCGAAGCAATTGCTGCCCTTTTGGTCGTTGAGAGAGATGCTTCATACCAGAAACACCTTCTTCAACTAGAACATCAATCAGTTCAACATCTGCGACAATTGCTTGCCGCTTTATCTTTTCTACTTGCATGGGAAGAGAAACGCCGTAACGTACTTGATCGTTCGTACTCACACGTGCATAACCAATAGCCAATTCCATTCATAGTCCAACCTTTCAAAAGTTTTAAGGAATAGATCCGCCACAAATTTACATTTACTGGATGATCTAAATTTATTAAAACATCTGAAATTTTTGGCTGTCAATATATACGATTGAGAGCATGATGACGGTATTATTTTGAAGTAATATAGAGTTGGAAGGGAGTGTCAATGCCCGAATTATTCAAGGAATTATGTCATTGTATGAGCACATATTGAAATAGGAATGGCCAGAGCATCTGCTCTGGCCTGATTTTAATTCCATATTTTATTAATTTCTACGTTCACGGTAGTGGCTAAGGCTAACGTACGGACTGGTTGTCGGATGAAGTTTTGGCAGCGCACCATCATGTACTTTGTTTAAGTACTTCCGGATTGCGAAGTCTACCTTGGTCCGTTCAAGTCTTTGTTGCTCACAAATTTGTTCGAACTCGGTCAGTGTATTCTCATATACTAGTTTGGCTATTTCAGCTCTATGAAGGACAGCTTTCACATCCTCGTTTATATCTGCTGTCGCTTTTATAAAAGCCTTGATCACTTCATCAGCAGATATTACATGTTGAACTTCAGACGACGAAATACGTGTATGAAGATTCTCCAACTGCCGCATTAATTTTTCCGTATTGTGAATCTCACCCAGTAGTTTCTCTTCTTGACCTTCCATCCTTTCCAGAATTGCAATGTCAAGCTGCGTTTCTAGGTTTTGGAATTGTTGTTTCAGTCCATTCAAACGATTGACAAGTTCAAGCTGTTTGGATTCCTTAATGGCTTCTGCTTCTTTCAGTCGGTTTATAAGTTCATGTACCTCTGTCATATGCTTATTTATTGGCATGTATATCCTCTCCCTGATTGTTAAATTGGTATTCTGGCGGTATCATTTTTGACTCGTATAGTCGTTCAACTGATTGTTTTAAAACTTCGGCCAAAGATCGCATATTATCGTCCCCTGCTTCCCCGATCTTACCGGCAATCATCTGTTCAATTTCCACTACCCTTTTCCAGTCAGCTATGGAATGTAGCTTTATTTTCCCGTCTTTCACACGGTCAAGGTAATCTTGAATCAGATTCTTTGCTATTTCTCGATTCATTTCATGGAAACCTAAGATTTCTTCATTTGTACGGAGTATTAGCTGTTCACCCAATTGTTGATCGCGTTCTTGCACACGATTCTGCCAATGGAATTCGGACGACCAACGTTTGACTGTGATATTCCCCTTTCCAAATTTCTGTGCTACTTTTCCGAGACTTCGGAATTCGCCTAGACTGTAGTAATAATCGAATGCCTCAATATGCTCCCTTGTTTCCCTCATTCCAATCACTCCCCAAACAATAAAGCCGAGACTTGTGTTGAGCCGCTCGATTTGACTATGGCCCGAATCATTGCTGGCAGTTCATTTGGCTTTATGGTTGCCTTAGGCTTGCCATTGACTGCTACGAGTAATAATCCTTCTGCAGATTCCACAAATGTCACGGAACGACCATCAATCAGTTGCAAGCTTAACAACGGCTCCGGAATCCGGCTTAATTTAGGACTCGGAACTCCACCTGACAACAACAACCTGTTGATTTCGTCTAGCTGTATTCGCCAGACCGAGCCAAGTTTGATTCCATTTAACTTCCCCAACCGTAGCCATGACTGAATTGTCCTTACACTCAACCCCAACAATTTAGCCGCCTGATCGGGGCTTATCATATTGTTCATTGAACACCTCCCTATTCCTAATAATCACATTAAGGCGCATGTGAGTGTGTCTGCGTCACCACTGGTATATCCTGATGTATGAGAAGCTTGAAAACCAAACACAAAAAAAGACCATCTGGAATACCAGATGGCCAGACTGTCGAGAAATGCGCTTTCTTTGGTTTTGTAGAAGGTACTCGTTTTTCTCCGAACATGAAAATGGGTTACAT
>DASWUO010000399.1:0-2999 GCA_036401615.1 Bacilli bacterium
CGGGTTTCTTAAAGAATCGAAGTATGGGCTTTATGCTTTTGGTCATTTCATCACCTGCCCGTGGATAATTGATTCCCGTCACCATCCATGATGGTGACGGGGTGTTGAAGACTGCCGGTTTAAGGTTCGGTTTTGAGAATCTCGTCAATAATATCGGAAGTTTTTTGAAGCTCTTTCTCGACATCTGCCCCAAGCTGAATGGCCTCGACCATTTTGTACATCTCTACATCGGCAATCTTCGAAGCGTTCAACAATCCTTTCAAGAAAGGCTGTCCTGCGTCACCCATATTAGCCATTGCGGCAATATTGGCGTTGCCCTGAATTTCTGGATCTCCAATAACTGATTTCAGATAAGGAGGGAACCCGTTAGCAAGGGACCACTTCTTGCCAATCTCTGTAGAATTCCAATATTTAATAAAATCGTAAGCCGCTTTCTTCTGTTCAGGTGTAGTGCCGTCTGGCACCGCGAAGCCAATACCGCTGACTTCCGTAAATTGCGTAACCGAACCTCTTGGAGGAACAGCAACACCATAATCGATATTATTAGCTTTCAAACCTCCGGAGAGCCAAGGTCCCGTAATAAACATGCCTAGCTGGCCGGCTAACATTAATTTATCCATGTCAGCTCCTGTGGCTCCGTTCGGGGAAACCTTTTTATTCATCGCCAGATCCTGGATCCATTTAAAGGTTTGGACATTTGCCGGAGAATTCAATACGGATTTCATGGCTGCCAAATCTACAACGTCTCCGCCATTGCCTTTAAGGAAGGAAACAAAATGAGTAGGAGATCCTTTGACAGGCAAGGCTAATCCGAATTGGTTCTTGCTCTTATCCGTAATCTTAACCGCATATTCAGCTAATTGATCCAAGGATTCCGGCGCTTTATTCGGATCTAACCCGGCTGCTGTGAAAAGGGTCTTATTCCAGAATAAATAAATTCCGTTGGTTTGCATAGGGAGCATAAATTGCTTGCCGTCTCTATTCTGGCCCATTTCCAGGGAAGATGCCATAAAGTCGGATTGGTCGGCTCCAGTTGTTGGGAAGAAATCATCCAATGGCAAGAAGGAACCATTGCCAATATAAGGAGCAGCGGCACCCGGCCACATCACCACTAAACTCGGTGCTGTTTTGGTGGCAATAGCGGGAGGAAGCTTCTGAAATAACTGATCCCACGGCATAATGTCCATTTTTATTTCCACAGTATCTGCGTTTTTCGCATTATATTCATCCACGATGGTTTTTAGCAATTCACCGTCGGGACCGGTAAACCCGTTCCAAAAGGAAATCGTAACTTTTTCAGCAGGCTTGGCCGTTGCCGGTGCTGCTGTTTCTGCTGCAGGTGATTCAGTTTCTGTTGGTGCAGGTGTGTTGTTTTTGCCGCCGCAGGCCGCGAGCGAGAACACCAGTAATACCACAAGTGTATAAACTAAAATATGGGATAAATGTTTTCCTAATGCATTTTTCATTGTAATCCTCCTCGTATAATGTGTTTGATTCTAATCAGCTAAGTAGTACGGTATAGCTGCTCTCCCCTTAAAAGCAAATGTTCCCAAACCAATTTACATAGAACTCACCTCCTTTAAAACGTTTTAAATTTTTTAAAGCGCTTTAAACATTAAGTATTATATCTCTCTGGCACCGCACGAATCGCGGATAATCAATCTCATCGGCACTGTGGTTTGTTTTTCAACGATTTTCTTAAAATTTAACATGGAAATCAGTTTTTCTGCTGCGACTGTTCCAATTTGCCGCATAGAATGGTGAATGGTGGTTAATGTTGGATCCATTAAGTTTGCCATTTCGATATTGTCATAACCAACGACTGCAACGTCTTTGGGAATGGATTTCCCAAGCTTTTGAATACTTTTCATAGCGCCTATGGCCATCAAGTCGTTTCCTGCAAATATCGCATCATATTCAACTTTATGATGATCCAATTGAATTGCGGCATCATAACCGGCTTCCATGGTAAAATCTTTTTCTATAATAAGCGAGGAATCATACAACATATTGTGTTCTGCAAGCGCCCGTTTGTAACCCTCAAGTCGATCGATACTAACTTGATATTCGAGCGGGCCCGAAATATGAACAATTCGCTTCCTGCCTGAATTCAGAAGATGTTTCGTAGCAACATAGGCTCCACCCAAATCATCCCGTGTAACAGTAATCACTTCCTCGTTGGGCCATTTGCCCAAATATACAACCGGGAAAGCCGATTCGATAATGTTGAGAATATTACGATCCTTAATGGATGCAGGCCATAAAATAATTCCATCCGCCCGGCGGTTTCGTAATATCTGTTCATAAGCCATTGTCTCATCCATTTCTGTAGGAGAGGTAGAAAGCAACAGCTGAAGGCTATTTTGTACCAAAACCTCTGTTATACCTTCTAACAAGTGCACAAAATAGGGGTGTGAAAATGCATTATGCGGGGTGTTAGGAAATACTAGGGCAATTGTTTCCGCTTTCTTTGCACGTAGGCTCCGACCGATTTCATTCGGAACATATTTGAGACTCCTAGCGACTTCTAAAATATTTTTTTTGGTATTTATGTTTACTCGAGGATCCCCTGCTAGAGATAAAGATACTGTAGCAATGGAAACGTCTGCAATTTTAGCAATATCTTTTAATCTTGTGTATTCTTTACTCATAGCGCAGCTTCCTTTTTTTGAATTGGTTTATTAAAACGTTTTAAAAAATTTAAAACGTTTTAAATTTTTTCGTTGAAATTATGTATCTATTACTATTAGTTTAATCTATTTGTTTGTTTTATGTCAATACTTTTTTAGCAAAAATTTGAGATGGAATGCGCATTTAGCGAAAGGTTAGGGAGACACTTCCGGCCTCCCTCCGCGCTTCGATCTACCTCTTAGCCAAACGAATTACGTTCCATGACGATTTGGACAATTTGGCGTTAATAACACCGTCTCTCAACTCTGCATTCCCGTTGTTGTTTGGTCTCACTTTTTCTTCCATTGCTGTATTTACCGCCTTCAGAT
>DASWUO010000400.1:0-3054 GCA_036401615.1 Bacilli bacterium
CAAAGATATTAAAGGACAACCATTGGATTTTTACATAAACGAGTTGGATTTGATGAGAAAAAGAACATTAGAAGAATTCAAAAAACGCTGCGATGATTGGTTGTATGAGGAGTCCACCTTCTGGGAAGGTAAGCAGGCGAATAATTATTTCATGTGGTTTCATGTATTTGAAGATGAGATCAATCACAGAGGGCAAATGAGATGGCTTAGAAAGAGATTACCGAAAGCAGAATAAGGTTTTAAAGACTTCTGAAAAGGAGATATGATAAATGTATAACCCAGAAACTATTGATACTAACACTGCCGTCTGGAACAAGATTGATGCCGGTGTAGAAATGCTTATTTTAAGATTCGAACCAAATGAAGTAAGAGTTTTATTAAAATTTAGTCCTGGGAAGGGTTATGCTCGTCATAGTCATCCTGAAGGAGAAGAGGTTTTTGTTATAACAGGAACTT
Organism: Bacilli bacterium; assembly: GCA_036401615.1. Taxonomy (GTDB): domain Bacteria; phylum Bacillota; class Bacilli; order Paenibacillales; family DASWUO01; genus DASWUO01. The sequence continues at coordinate 457 of DASWUO010000400.1, forward strand.
ATTCCGACAACGGAATTGATTATCCAACAGGATCGTATATTTATTACCCGCCTAAAAGTGATCATGCACCTGTAAGTTATACAGGCTGTACAATTATGGTGATATCGCCCGTAGCTCCAATAAATATCTAGGAGAACACCCTAAACATGAAGAAAGAGAGCACCTGACACGGTACTCTCTCACAAGGTTGGTGGGGGCGAGGGGAGTGGATTCCCAGAAAGTACGGAATATCCTTTTCACTATGGATCCACAACTTGAACCTCTACACCCGAGCGGATGATTTCATCTACGATCCCAAGCCGTTCTTCATATTCCTTATTTGTAAATGCAATAGGTTCCAAATCCATGTTATACTCCATGGCTTGAATCAATAAATAAGTGATGCCATCCACCCGAGATTGATCTTCAAAGTAATCAGAGAAAATAGCTACATCCACATCACTGCCCTCATCAAAAGTCCCATTCGCATAAGAACCAAACACCACTGCTTTCTTAATGGGTATCTCTTTCCCTACTTTTGATATATAAGCCTTTACGATATCCATTACTGCTTGAGGGATTGAAGCCACAAGAACACCTCCCTCGCCATACTCAAAACTTCCACTGCCTTCTCTCGAGTTACAGTCGCGGATAATTTTTCTTTATATGAAGGGTAACGTTCAGAAATATAATAAGCTAATAATTGGGCAAAAAAAGGTGTGTACTTCTTCTCCTGCTCAGTCCGTTCTTTATTATGACTGTCATCTCCATAAATGGCTTTATAAATGGAATAAATATTGTGGGTCCGTGGAGGCTCTTCATCTTTGTGCCATACAAATAAGCCTTTCACCAGTTTTTCTATGGCTTGTTGACACATGAAAGCAACATAAAGGTATCTACCCGAATGAAGCATCGCCTCCGCCGTTTCCAAGTCATATCGGGCAATATCCTCCCAGTGGTCGTACTTTTCATTATTGTCCATGCGTCTACTCACCTCTTTCTTTATTACCATTATACAATTATATTATAAAAAAGAAACTCACATCATCTACATTCAACACAATGCACCTAAAGGTAAAATGCTGGAATCGGGAACTCTCAATCTAAATATTTGGTGGGATTCCCCTTCTGGGCCATGCGGTGCTTTTTCCGACGGGATAAATCCAAAGTGCACATAAAACTTTCTGGCTGGGAGTCCATCTTCATTGTCTTCACCAAAAGTAGTAACCGTAATTTCCGCTGGTGGATTTATCATTTCAATAAAATGTTTTGTTAAGCTGCTTGCTACTCCCTTCCCCCTCCATCTCTCTGCTACGACTTCAAGCACATAACCATCGGTAAATGGGAATGGAGATCATCTCACTCTTACTGGTGACCCCACGGTAATATCGCCCATGTTTATGTAAGTTAATGCCGCAATCTTCACAGCACATTTCTTTGTACAAACGAAAATAAGCCTTGCAAGATCTACCGAAAGATAGTATTTTGTTCATGTAATTGTTTTTTGATGCTCCCGGGATCCCTCGTCAAAGGTCGGGAGCATCTTCCTTTTTAAACATAAAAATAGCCTAATTCTCCGTCATTGTACAGAGCTCATTAGGCTAATGTCGGTTAGATTGTGTTTATTGTACCGCCATCGAAAGTGATGAAATCTTTGCATTATGCCGACAAAGATTGTGGCTGCAAACAATATCGCCCGTAGCTCCAAAAAATATCTAGGAGAACACCCTAAATATGAAGAAAGAGAGCACCTGATACGGTACTCTCTCACAAGGTTGGTGGAGGCGAGGGCGTATTGAAAATGTCCATTAACTTTACGAAGAAGCGGAATCAGGGATGACGATCATAGTGGAAGCATTTCAATTGCGGTTTCCTTCCGCTTTGCTCCAGTCCAAGCGATCGAGCCCCTGTCCGAAAATATCGCAACACAATCTTCTACGGGTGAGTTACAACATTGATGTCACCCTAGAAACTCCCCGTTATTTAATTTGGCGCCCTTTCGTGGATACCACCCCGAGCCCGCTTTTGTCAGGATGATCTTTGATATAAATATAGAACAATCCTGTAATCGTTTGAATAATTAGAAATACTGCTATATTATATTCAGGCTTGTATCCTTTTTGGTAATGTGTCATTTCCATCAACTCTGCTATCCACTGAAACCCCACACCCACAACGGTCCACCCGATAATATAGTACATTAACGTTTTTTTCGTGATTTTTAATGCTTCATAAAAGTAGATAAAGAAGTAACTGAAAGGGGCAAACAAGAAATACGTAAACAAGTCGGTTAATTCATAATGATTTGAGTCATTGACCCGATAGAAATCCATCAAACCTCCGCCAATGGTAAAGTCGAATAACGTTGAGCTGGTAAATCCCCAAACCAAACCCAGGATCAGTAAGCTCGTAGGAACTCTCTTTGGTAGCCAAATAACGGCAGCATAAGAAACGATCAGACTCGCTAACACAAACCATTCATTCAAATCGAATTTTTCCCATAAAATCACGATACGTTCACCTCACCATGAATAGCCCTCCTATAGAGCTTTAACAGTCCAAAGCATACCGCTTGCATCAGCACGATTTGTACAGCGTCATAAAAGATATTCCACTGCT
>DASWUO010000401.1:0-10252 GCA_036401615.1 Bacilli bacterium
GAACGCATTTCCGCTATACTTCGCTTTATCCACCTGATACCAGGTAAAATCGCTTGGCATTTTCGGCGCGAATCGAAGTCCATCCGCATCCGCATCAATTCCCATAACGCCATACAGGAAAGTTAACGGCACAAGGGTGGATTCCGTGAATTCGGCATCGATACCGATACCGCCTGCCGTACCGCCGCCCTGCATGGTAATGCCGCGGTTGGCATAATAACGCCGGTATCCCCCTTCACTTTGCGTTGCGTTATACCAGTTCAGTATTGCTTTAAGCCGGGTCCAGCCATCGCTGATCCCATTGTACTTGATCCGGGCCATAACATCATAATAGGACGTATAAAGAATCGCTCCGCCATCTTGAACTTGCCCGCCGAACGGGTAGGCACCGGGATCTGTCCATACGAACGTATACCATTCGAGATTTCGCTTTGTTGTCGCCCTGGGGGCAAAAGTAAATGCGCTATAAATATCCGTTCCGGTTGATGTGTCATCTCCAATCGTACGCGTGCCATTCAGCCAGGAATAAATATCTGCCGTCTTTGTAGTATCAGAAAGGCCATAATGTACGGCTTCAAGGTTTAAAAAAACAAATCCGTAATCATGCTTTACCCCATCAATATCAATATTTCCGATATATCTGCGTTTAGTTGTATCCCAGAAGGTATTGTTGTACGCTGTTTTCACGCTGGCAGCTTTGGTGCTGAAGGATGATGCGGTTTCGCCATAGGGATTGGAACCTATATTCCAGCCCGGGTTGGCCGCTACCAATGCTTCCAGTGTAGACATTGCCTGCAGAGCGGCATAGTAGTAGATCGTTGCATAAGCGTCTTTGCCGCCAAAGGGTAATAAATCCCAATAGTTCCCGCCAATTCCATATCCTTTGCGCACCGTTGGAGAAATTCCACTCGTGCCGTCGTGGCCCCACCAAGTTGGCCAAATATAACTATACGTATTGCCGCGAAGCTCAGTCTGCACATAGTTCATCGCTTTGCGCAGACGTGTCATATTAGACTGCAGGAAAGACACATCCTGTTGATTCCACAGGAAAAACCTTGTACTCCCAAGGATGAATACTGAATTGGTCACCATATGTCGGTTATCGTAAGCACAGTTAATGAAATCAACGGATACTTTTCCACCTGTATTGCCGGTCTCTACCGGATCAAGCCGGATCGTCGTAACGGTTCCCGTCCAATAAGCGTTTTTATATACTGGAATATAGTAGTTATGATATTCATTGTCGTTTATAACCGTAAATGTGACCTTTTTTGATTCACTTAGTCCCGTAGAAGCAGAGGTTGTAAAATAAACCGCCCCTGTCGTGTTCGTATTATTACTCTTCATGCGAACAACTACAAAAGGTGAATTGTAGGCATTGATGTTAAGACCACTTTTCATAACATAAGGATCACTAACCGTGGTATCAAAATTCCACGCTTTATTAACGAATGTCTGATTTGCTACGTTAAATCCACTAAAACCGTTTGCCGTGCCGTCATCGAATTCCCAACCTGTCGTAATGCCGCCGCTATGCTCATAAGTGGGAAACGGCCAGCCGTCCTTAAATTTATATCCGTTATCCTGTTCATACATAAATACGTATCCGTCATTATCCATTTCTATAGTAAGCAAATTGTCTTTCAATGTTTGGTTATAATCCAAACTTCTGGCCAAGTTCAGCTTCGTATCCAGCCACGTTGTCGCTAATGAATCCCATTCACGCCAATCTGTCTGGTTATCGCCTGTTGCCGGATTCGGACCTACGGCTTCATTCCAATGCAGAAAAAACATACTGTTAACGGCATCCGTATAGGTGCTGTTAGAAGAAGTAAATACAGGAAAGTTATTTGCCCCGCGCGAAATGTCGTCAATTTGAAATTTCGGGTTCCAATCCGATGCGGTATCTGCCCAAAACGAAATATCAAGGCGGCTTACGGCATTCTTGTAAGCCCATCCGCCAATGTCTATCTTGAGTAAGTTCCAGGCATCAGGGCTTACTTTTCGTGAATACGCCGTTGATTGGGTTCCGCTCCATACTTTTATTTCAGCCCAATAGTTGGAAGCGTTTGGTGCACCCCCATAGCCGTTGAGATAAGCTGTAATCACCGGAGTGGCCGTCCAGTCCTGATTAGTGCCGAATATACGCGACATCGAACGTTTTACATTCCCCGGCACAGTCGCCGTCGTACCTTCCAGCACGAATTGACCGCGATAAGATTTTCCCGGTCCGTTGGCCATACTGGAAACACGGGCTATGGAATTGGTGTAACTGCCTGCAACCCATCCATCCAATCCCGATGATCTTTCGAAATCCCCCACTATATTGAGAAATGAATTATCGTACAATTTGACTCGATCAATTTGAAAGCTTCCATTCCATGCAGTCGCGCTGTCATTATAGAAAGAAATTTCCACCTTGGTAACCGAATTTTTATAAGCCCAGGAATTAAGATCAAGAGAAATTTGATTCCACCCATCCGGAAAAACCTCCGTCACACTATTGGTCGAATTCGTTCCGCTGTAAGCGACAATTTTGGCATAATAATGGGCTGCGCCGGGAGCGCCTCCATAGCTGTTGAAATAAGCTGTAATCATAGGGGTCGCGGTCCAGTCCTGCGAAGTTCCGTAGTTTTTATAAATGGTCCTGAGCGTAGTTCCTGCAACACTAGCCGTGGAAGCCTCCAATACACCTCCTCCACCTGTGCCTCCGCCGTTGGCAATCGAGGTAACGCTGTAAATCGAGGTGACATTACTGCCAGCAAGCCATTCATCAACCATTTTATTTTCAAAAGTTCCGATTGTTTTTACCGCTGCTTGGGCAGTATTCATCCCACCTCCAAGAATAGGCATGCTGCTGATAATGAGTGTAAACATCATAAAAAGGCATAAACTCTTAACAAACGAATTTCTCATAACACATTGGCTCCTTTGTTTTTAAAATTTTCCTTTTGCATAACATTGTTCACACGACCAAAAAATGAACTTCACGCCAAGTTAAATATTTACTTTTGCCATAATCACCACCTTAAGCGCTTACATATAGATTTATTATATCATAAGCATGGAATTATACAATAATAAAGAATCTTTAGTTAGATATTATTTTCAAATTTAACTTTAATCCTTCGCCGCAGCAATCCGCTGCATCTTCTCTATCTCAGTAAAAGCTTCTTGCAAACGTCTCAATATCGGTTATACTGATATCGAAAGGAATGAGAACGATGCATGAAGTCCGTGAGCCGGTATTTCAAACTATTATTGATGACATTATAAACAAAATCGCCCGGAAGGAACTTAAGCCCCACGATTATTTAGGCACGCAAATTGATTTGGCAAAAAGCTATAAAACGAGCGAAACAACAAGTCGGAAAGCTTTAGAGAGACTTGTGCAGCAGGGGCTTATATACCGCATTAAAAAAAAAGGGACTTTTATCAGCGAAAATGCCTCTGAGATGCATTCATCCAGTATTAAAAGCTCTTTAATTGATCAAATCTGCTTTGTAGTGAACTTTTTCCCATTTTATAATATTTTGGAAAATAGATTTTTTCTTGATGTCTGGAAGGCGGTTTCCGATGCTTGCAGTGCATTAAATATCACTCTAACGTTTATTCCCTCCATAGAAAGCAAAATGCCTGATAACCCCCATGCCGGGTTTATTATGATGCTGTCTCCGAATACCGACCAATCCGAGTTTGTTCGGATTATAGACGGCAAACGGCCTTTTGTTGCAATTCACGGCTATTTCCCTCATCTTCCTGTCCCTTATGTTATCGGTGATAATGTGACTGGGGGATACCTTGCAACCCAACATCTTATATCCCAAGGCCATCGGGAAATTGCCATCGTATTGACGGGAAAAAGCATGATGAAGTTAAATCAGGAGTTTTCATTCCGCTATCAAGGTTATAAATTGGCGATGGAGCAACACAAATATAGGTTGAATGAAGAACATATCCTGATCATTGATTCGGATGATGAGAAGGCGGGATATGCAGCGACGGAAAAATTGCTGAGTCTCTCCAATCGGCCTACGGCCGTATTTTTCAGTTCGGATAAGAAAGCATTAGGAGGTTTGTATGCGTTGCACGCTCACCATATTCATGTGCCGCGCGAGATAAGCCTGATCGGATATGACGATCAATATTTTACTGGCATGACGAAGCCGGCTATCACGACGATGAATCAAAATGCGGCCAAAATTGGGGAGCGTGCTGTAGAATTGCTCCTGCTCCATTCGACGACAAAACAAGTTTTAAAGGAAGAAATCCCTCCCTGCTTGATCGTCCGTGACTCTGTCGGCCCTGGCCCTGTTTATTAAATTATACGAAACAATCGTATCTCCCGCCGCTTTGGAAGGGACAGAAGCAGTAACGAGGTCAGACTATGAAGGATTTGAATGCGGCATGCTCTCCATTTTCCCTCTTTACCTTGACTTTTAATTTGATCGGCCCTTGATAATCCGCGTAACATTGTCGGGTATGATCATATACCATAGGAAGCTGCTCCCGGTTAAGATTAAATCGATAGGTGCCATTTTCTTCACAACTGGCCTTCATGGGATAATCAAACAAAGGAGCTGCCTTTCCGGTAACATGAAGATTCTCCCCAGCCATACCATTCGAATCGAGGACTTTCAGAAGTAACGAATCCCTGCTTTGATCTATAACCATGATGGATATGCCGTCAGCTTCTATATCTTTTGTATTTTTACCGCTTAACCGCACTTTAAATACCCTGGTGCTATAGCCTTTCAGCGAGACGGGAAAAGGAGATTCATTCAGTAAAGCCGGCAAAATATCTCCTTCCAACAAATCGGTAATTTCAGCATCTATCCAGGGATTAACCAATTCTTTTGAAAAGCTCAAGCCAAATTCAACATCTTCCACAGACGAATTAATGAAAACACAGACCAAATCATTTCCGTCACTTAATAAAAAGCTTTCTACCTGAGACGGAACTCCGAGGAGCGGTTGGGCATATTGCTTTTCCTTTATCCATTTAACCGCATACTGCCACATTTGCAGGATTTGCGTTTCCTGGGCGTAGAAAATGCGTTCAAGAAACAGGCGGTTAAATTTAGAGCGTATCCATAAGATTTCGCCTTTTCCTTCTATGCTAAGCGCTGCCTGATAACGATGGGAGGCATCCTGTTGTTTAAATTGAAATTGATTAGTTGAAAAAGGCAGCTTCCATCCCATGCTCTGGTGTCCAACAAACGTTGCTAACTCCTGACCATCGTCCAATAGAATTAAATAACCTCCCCGCCGCACAAATTCCCCTAACCTCTCCCCTACCTCAGGCCGAATGCAGGTTGCGTAAGGAACGACAATAAATTGAATATCTCCTGATTCCAACTGATCATTCAACCCTGCATCAAACAATGTGAGATACGGTATATGTGTACCAAGAGCAGCCTTGTGCAGCAAAGTCCATTCGGGCAGCCAACCATCCAGTATCCACGTTGCCTCCGAATATAGGATTCCAACACTTGGTTTTACTCTGGCCATCCCTTTTAATTCGGCATTCATCGAAGCAAGCTCCCCGGCAATCTTACTAACCTCTTGCTGCGCCACAGTTCCGGAAATCTGCCAGTTCCCGTCCGGCAGATGCCCTTTCCACTGTACCAATCCCGCATGCCATATACCCATGCCAAGACATTCATAAACAGCTTTACGAACATCCCATGGAGTAAACGAATTATTAATGACCTGTCCAGTCGAAGGAGGACTGACACAAGCCAATGCTTGTGATGTGCCAAGCTTTCCTGTTGAAGTGATGAATTGCAGGTAAAGAAGATTTAAATTCGGCTTTTTCATGTTAAACAAGATTTGGCTGGTTGCCAATCCGTCCGAAACACTGCTCATCAAGTATATGGATTGCCCCATTTCGGTGTATGTCCGATCATGAAACATATCCCCGTGCAATATGCTTAACAGTGGCTTACCAGAAGAAGTACTGAGCAAGGTTTGATATTGTTTTTGAAAATACTCCGCCATGGCATACAATCGAAAATCATGCCAATCTAAGCCTTTAGGCGACTTTTCTTCCCACATTGGAGCCGTAATACCGCTAAAATCAGAAACCGCCTCCGCTGGATGCCAATGCCTTCTTAATTCATTAATAGTTACGTATTTATTTTTCAACCACGCGCGAAAATGCTCCTGGGCCAAGAAAGAATAATCGCTTGTACGATTTGGATATACATAGGTAGGATACAGCATTTCACCCCCGGTTACCCAATAGACCATCCGCTCATCCGAACCGAATTCCTCAATAAAACCTTTCATAAACTGCTCAATTTCCGCCAAATACGGACCATATTCTATATTAATCCATGGCTTAGGTTTACCCATCATGGAAGCTAAGATGATATCCCCATGATGATCCGTCATTACCATCCCAGGATGTTTTTCTATATACCAATCCGGAAGATAATTAAATAAACCATTGTTCCAACCGCCTAAACAGATGTCAAAAGATAATCCCGATCCGGAAAACTTTTGTTTGAAATTTACTGCGCTCTTCTTTCCCAGCAAGCAAGGATCTACGGAAATACCGTCTTTTATCTCCGGCTGGTAAATAACATTATTGGGACTAACACAATTGACACCCTCCTGCTCTAATTCTTTTAACTCAACAGGGCTGTTATCGGCAAAATAACCGAAATATTCCATAGGACCTGATTGATGTAACCTTTCATCTTCCCGGAACATGATATTTATTTTCTTATTCATGGATTCACACCCTTTATTAAAGTGCACCGATCACCAACTGTTCCAGTTCATTTCTAAATTGTATTATTCGATAACGATTTCTTCAGGAGCGTCGATGGATGACTTTAATGTTCCATCCGGCTGAACCGACCATTTTACTTGAATTGGGCCGGCCGGCGTGTTGATGGTTCCGCTGCAGGACGTTTGCCCGGGCAGCGCATTTGGTTTGAAAGAAATACGTTTGTAGCCCGGTTCAATCGGCTCCACACCAAGTATAAAGCGGCTTATCCACTGAACGGGGGTGCTTGCCCAACTGTGGCATAAGCTCATCCGGTACTTATCATAGTCGGTATAAGTGGTCAGAGCGATATGGGAGTCGCTCTCATGTTCTAAGGTGACACCTTCCCAGAACGTTGTTGCATCTTCCTTTAACATTTTTCCCCAAACGGCGGACACGACGCGCCATGCTTTGTCATGCATCCCGAATTTCGAACAACACTCCGCGTACCAGTATGCGCAGAGCGGCGTAATCGGGTCTTTCGCTTCATAGTTGGCTATGAATTGCTTGGCCGTCGACTCGCTGATATAACCTGCCGCTATGCCAAGCATGGGGGTAATTAAAGCTTCCGAAGGGAAAAAGTCCGTTTCCCGCATGATTGGGGCTGGCCAATTCACTTGAATCTCCAGTTCCGGGATCGCGGCGGCCAGTGCATTCAAATTGTCTAACGTAATTTTGATAAGCGCATGCAGGCAAGCCATCGATTCCTCCAATCCCATCGGAACCCATTCAATAAATGATTGGTGTCTGGTTTTATAGGAACCCGTCTTCAGGTCGATATTCTCGCGGATCCATTGCAGATGCGTATGCAGATCCTGCTTGATTTCAATTATAAACTCACGGTCTCCCGTAAAGAAGTAATATTCCCACAGGTTATTCATCCACCAGAAGGTATATGACGGTATAGAATTCATCCAATAACCGTACGGTGTTTTCCCGAGCTCCCGAATTGAACGCTTCAATACAGAAAAATCATTCCACAAAACATAATCGCCTTTAGCGGCCAAGTAGAAATCATAAGTCCAATTTAACCGGTCGCGTTTAATTCCATCCCATAATCCAAGTTGGTGGCATACCCGGTTCGTATGGACTGAAACTTCATAGATTTCATTTAACAGCGGCAGATCGCTCTCCATCTTCCCGATTTGTTCAAGCGGTACGCCAACTTCTTCGAATACAACCTGCACATCGAAGGAAACCCCGTTGGCGCCGTAGAAATACAGCGCTGCATAACGCATGCCCTGCGGCAATATAAAAAATGTATTGCCCGGCTGTACAATGAATGATTCCGTGATGCAGCCGTCATAATGCCCAAGCTCATAGAGGGACTCCGCCCCATTCCAAAGAACTGTGATTTCGTCTTTGCCGAGATTGGCCAATTGGAAACGGGCGTTATACTCCTTCTTCAAATCAACAAGCAGCGCAGGAATCTCCGATTGATCCAAGCCGGTTTGAACAGCTCTCAATTGCTGCCATTCCCTTTGTTTGCGCAGGTGATAAAAGATATCCCGCTGAGACCTTTCCATCGCTTTCAATTGAAGTTCATCCCTTAAGGTTCCCTGTAAACGCAAGTGGCCATTTAAGCCATGATCAGACTGGCTGGCAGCCAAATGATTCATTTTGAGCAGTGACACAGATAAGATGGGCTTTGCTGTAATATCGCCAAATCCGCCGGCGACAAACCATTCCGGGCCATTCTCCAAATCTCCGTAAGGTTCTTCGCCAAGTAAGCAAACTATTGCCGCCTGCGTACCGTCCTGGGTGATCCAGGCTGCATCTGTGGCGATCCATAAATTAGATCCCGCCAGAAAAGCATTGCAGCCCACCAACCGTTCGTTCAGATGAATGCTAATAGAATCTACCGGCATCGCTTCAGAACAGGTTACATGTATAGAAATTTCGTGGTTCCCGGCTGAAATCCGGCTTGGGAAGCCGTTCATTTTTGTGAACGCCGCAATGTATTGCGGATGCTCCTCCAGACGCCCGATTTCTTGACCGTCCAACTCGACGGTTGTTTTCCCTAAAACCGCTAAATACAGCGCAAAGTCATTTCCTTCTTCTGCCAACGTAAATCTTTTCGCCAATGTCACGGTACGCTGCTTCATGTTATCCTTATGCCAAATCCAAGCGGGTATTGTTCTGTCCATATTTTCCGTCCTCACTGTTTTAACTTTCTCCTTCCAGTTGACCGCGTTACATTTCTATGTTATCAATATACTATAATGATAAAAACGATTTTATTGTGGAGGGATACCCTTGGCTATAACTATTAAAGATATTGCTAGAGAAGCGAATGTGTCCGTTTCCTCTGTGTCATTCGCTATCAACGGGACTGGTCCTGTAGCGCCGGAGACCAAACGAAGAATATTCGAAATCATCGAACGGTTCAACTATCAGCCAAATACAGCCGCGAGAGGGATGAAGACACGAAAAACCAATAATATTTGTTTGCACATCCCGCATCCGGAGTCGGACATTTTTACTTTTTCCGGAAACAGCCTGTTTAATGATTTACTCCAAGGCATCGGCAGCGCAATCGACGAGAAAGGTTATAATCTTCTATTGGCTTGGGATCATAAGGATGTTCATATGAAACCTTCCAAGCTGCTGTCGCTTGCCAGAAGCAGAGCCGTTGATGGGATCCTGTTCTCCCAGCCAAACCACGATTTTGAAACATTAAATGAACTGCTAAACCTCAAATTTCCTTTTGTCTTTATGGGCCGTGTGTTGGGAGACAGGCCCATGGACGTTGTCGATATTGATAATTTTGATGCCAGTTACCGCAATACGAGCCATTTGATCAAGTTGGGCCATAAAAAAATTGCTTTTATCAGTCCAGGGCCGCTTGACTATTTATTGGCTGAGGACCGGTTAGAAGGCTATAAGGAAGCTTTGGATGAAGCCAACATCCGTCGTAATGACCAGTATGTCTACATTGGAGATACCCGGGAACAAAGCGGATATGCGGCAATGGAATTTTTCTTATCCTTGAAGGAGCCCCCGACAGCTATCGTTACCGGACGGGATATTCAAGCGTTGGGCATACTCCAATATGCAAGAACTCACAATTTGTCTATTCCGGATGATATCGCCTTCGTCAGCTTTGAAAATTCCGATATTGCGCATAAGCACGATATTAGCTCGATGACAACCGATTTGTATCAAATTGGCAAGGAATCTTCCAAGCTTCTGCTTCAAACCATCGGCCGCAAGAAAGAGCGGCAGCCGCAAAATATCGTGATCCCGGCGGAATTGGTCGTTCGCAAAACCTGCGGCGGGCAAAGAGAATAAGCAGAGTTAAAAACGTCTGCACAACTACCTGCCGACGCATCAAATCATTACCCCTTTACACCAGCTGATATGACGGCACCGGATATCAGCTTTTTTTGTGCCAAGAAGAAAACGGTGATGACAGGAATGATAGCAAGGCTGCACACAGCCATCAATTGCGCCGTATTAGCGAATGCGGCAACACCT
>DASWUO010000402.1:0-11707 GCA_036401615.1 Bacilli bacterium
AAGTTATCAAGGACAATTGAAATGGTGCTGATGGGGATAGCGAAACCTATTCCTTGGGCCTGAGCACTGATGGCTGTATTGATTCCGATGACTTCACCGTTCAAATTCAATAAAGGACCTCCGGAATTTCCCGGATTAATCGAAGCATCGGTTTGCAGAAGTTGTTTATAATTACGGGCATCCCGGCTGCTGTTACCTACTGAAATCTCACGTTCCTTGGCGCTTAACACACCCACAGTGACAGTATGGTCAAACCCATAAGGATTTCCAATAGCTACAACCCAGTCCCCTACATTTAATTCTTCCGATTTACCGAGAGAAAGGAATGGAAAATCCTTGGTTCCCTCGATTTTTAAAGCGGCCAGATCCAACTCATAGCTTTCTCCCAACAGCTTAGCTACAAACGGTTCCTCGTACCCTTGGACCGTCACCCTAATTTCATCTGCGCCATCAATAACATGTTGATTGGTCAGGATGTAACCGGATTTATCAAATATAAATCCGGTACCCATTCCGAATTGCTGCAGCTCTTGATCCTCCTTTTGGACTTCAGGTTGGATCGGCTCTTCATCGAAAAATTGACGGAAGAACGGGTCATCGAATAAGGATCCTCCCTGGCTTCGCAGGTGGCCTTTCACAAAAGCCTCGACCTTAATGACCGCAGGACTGGCATTATCAACCATCTCGGCAATGTTATTGGGCCTTACTAAATCTATCGCGGTATTGGCAACCCCTCCGTTACTGCTGCCGTTAGCAGCTGTTTTGGTTTGGGCCGGAACATTACTTGAAGCGAAGATGCCTGTATCTCCGGTAAACATGTTCATCTTATCTGAGGCAAACATCAAGCTGCCCATGATCACCATGCCTGCAAGCAAAGAGGCAAAAGTACTTTTAAATGCGGACTTCTTCTTGCCTCTGGGATATTCCCAGTCTGCCTTAGGCTTTCTCTCGGACGGGTAAGATGTATCATAATACTGCAGACTAGTCTTATCCAAGTCAGATGATTTAACTATGTCGTTTTGTATCGACTTATAAGGTCCATAAGAATAATAGGCAGTTCTCTTGAATTCCGGCGCAGGTTCCGGTATCTGTTCAATGGTAAGTTCCTCTTCGTGATTATTTTCTTTGTGCTTCAATTGGTTATCTTCGGCCAGCTGGTCATTGGGATTCCCATGTTCATCTTGTTCTTGCGGTCTGCGGTACTGATTATTGTTGTCTTCCATAAAAAATGACCTCCTGTAAAATTTAGTAAAGTTCACCTTTAGCTCTTGAGTGCTGACGAATTAATTATTTGTATTCTCATCATTACCCGAAAACCTTAAATGAACCTTAAGAAATCTTAAAATAGCGATTAATTTTTTAACGATTCAACATACCGCAAACCCATTTCGACATCTTGCAACACTAAATTCGCTTGATCTACCCATTTCTGTTCAATCTCAGCATCTTTATCAACCGGCTCCTGAAATTGATCCACCAACCCGCCCAAAGTGCGAATTTGCGCTTCACCATCGAGACCCTCATTATAAATATGTTTCAAGACAAACGGGGTACCCATCCTGATAAAAGTATCCTCGTTTACGATTTCGCCATCCAAATGGCCCCTTGTAACTTTAAAGGGAAGCCGCAGCCACACTTTATGCCCCTCATCCAGAAAACGGTCGAAACTCCCGTGGTCATACTCCCAATTGCCCCCCAGCGAAAACTGATGGCTGACCAAAGCGGCCTTGACCTTGCCAAAATCTTCTTCACGGTTCTCTAATTCCGATGCCAGAGGCACCATACCTATCATCTCCTTTTAGACTAACATGTCTATATCATGGACAAAGTTATTCCCGTTTATTCCCTACCCAAGAAAGCGTTATATTATCTCACATAACTCGTTGACATAACTGCCAAGACCCGATTATAATGATGTTCAAAAGGGAAACTTTCACAACATTTAAGGAGATGTTCTTATGGATATTAACCAACTCGCCAGCGGATTGGACACGATCTGGGTTGTTCTGACGGCAGCCATGATTCTGTTAATGGAGGGCGGATTTGCTTTGTTGGAAGCAGGCTTCGTCCGGCAGAAAAATGCAGTCAGCATCATTATGAAAATTTTTGTCGATATTGCTTTTGGCGCACTTGTCTTCTTCTTCTTCGGTTTTGCCCTAATGTACGGCAAGGATATTGCCGGACTGTTCGGTTCCACAGGGTTTATGATTAAAGGAGATTTGAGCCATATTAACCTTCTGATCACCCATGATACTTATTGGTTATTCCAATGCGCATTCGTTATTGCCGTTATCTCCATTGTTTCCGGGGCTGTAGCAGAGCGGATCAACTTCCGTGCTTATATTCTTTATACTGTAGTGATGACAGGATTGATTTACCCAATAGCAGGCCACTGGGTTTGGAGTGTTGGAGGATGGTTGGGTTCCTTGGGTATGATCGATTTTGCCGGGTCTGCCGTAATTCACGGATTAGGCGGCTTTTCAGCTTTGGCTGCCGCTATATTTATCGGCCCCCGAATCGGTAAATTTTCCGCGGATGGCACGGCCAACATTGTTTCTCCTTCCAATCTGCCGTTAGCCTCGGTAGGAGCCTTCATTCTATGGTTTGGGTGGTTTGGATTTAATGCAGGGAGCACCTTAAGCGCAACGAATACATCGATCGGCCATATCGCTGTTACCACCATGCTGGCTGCCGCTGCCGGCGGGGCTGCATGTATCTTATTCACTATGTTTCGCTACCACAAAGCGGATCCGCCCATGGTCATCAACGGATCCCTTGCGGGCCTAGTAGGAATCACCGCAGGTTGTGCTTTTGTTTCAGACATTGTGGCCATTCTCATTGGAGCGGTTTGCGGCATTGCCATGGTCTTGGCAACGGAATTTCTTGAGAAACGACGGGTCGATGATCCGGTTGGAGCCTTCGCTGTGCATGGAATAAGCGGCAGTCTTGGTGCCTTGGCAGTCGGACTATTCGCTATTCCCGAATTAAGCGCAGGGGTAGGCAAAGGGTACTCCGGATTGTTCTACAGCGGAGATTGGCATTTGCTTGGCATTCAAGCCTTGGGTCTTGTTACGGTTTGTGTATGGGGTTTCGCCATTACCTGGATTGCTTTAAAAATCATCAGCCTCATCATGCCCGTCCGTGTGAGCCGGGATGAAGAATTGATCGGCCTGGATGTGGGGATACATGGTGTGCCTGCATACAGTCAAGATCACGATTTTATTGAATTGAACAAGCTAAAGCTGTAAAATTAAACCCCTTTGAAGCGATTCATGCTTCAAAGGGGTCATTTATTTAATCAAGTTCTTTCTCCATCACGTTAGATAGAGTAATGATATCTGTTGGTTTACTTTCTTCCAGAATGGCCCGGGCTTCTTCGATATCCAGACGCAGCTTTCTGGCTTGCTCCATCGGCCGTTTCACGTAATGGATATATTCCACAGCCATGTGGTGATCCGGTTTCTTGCCGGACATCATGCGCCTTAGAGTCGACATCGCTTGATAAGCTCTTTCCTCCATGGAACGCCTGACCTCGTAACGTTCTACAACCTGCTCGATCTCGGCAATTTGTCTTTCCTTCTTGGCGATATAAGCTTCCAGAAACGGGTATATATCCGCAGCTTTCCGTTGTTTGACCACGTTTATGCTCCTTTTAAGCAATGCATTCTCCATGATATATCCCCTGCCTTATGATGTCAGATACTGTTACACTAATCTTATTTTACAACTTTTATGGCGCTGTGAATACACTTATTTATAAAAAAATAAAAAAAGAGAGAATCCATGTCCTCTCCTTAAAATGTATAATTAATTTTCGTGTATTATTATTCTAGTGGATGGGATTAAGCTCGTCTGACAGAATGGCCCGCAATCGTTCAGTTCCTCTGTGGATACGGGATTTCACCGTGCCAATAGGGATGTCCAATTCCTCGGCAATCTGTTTGTTCCCCCAGTTGTGATAATACTTGCGGATGAAGATTTGTCTGGTTTGCTCGTCCAATTGTTCGACACACTCAACCAGTACATCGCGGATAAACCGTTCTTCAATCTCTAAATCAACTAATCGATCCTTGCTGAGCAGCCGGTCAAAATCACAAGGTGCAACCCTAAGCACTTGATTGCGTTTAATTACATTTAAAGCTGTATTGGCCACAATCACCTTAGCCCATTGGACAAACTTGTCATGTTCCTTCAGGCTATCAATCTTCTCGATAATTTTAACCCAGGATTCTTGAACAATGTCAAGGGCATCCGCTTTGTTATGTACTTTGGAGTAAGCTACAATAAACATCTTCTTGTATAAATCATTCATCGCTTCAACCTGTTTGTAATGTCCTGTTTCATCCCGTTCCAAAAACATAATCCACTTCATTGTATCTTCTCCCATTCAAGCAATTTTGAGAAGTCCCCAGGTGAATACGCTTACTAATGTTTACTTATTGTAACATATAATTTTACAAATTTCCGCATATTTTGCGCGTTTCAAATAATTTTTTTGTCGGTAAAAAAAGAAGGATTCAAGAAAAAACCGCAAAGCTTTTGGCTTTAGCGGCTTGATGCAGTAGTATACACTTTATTAAGGTGATCGAGCATGTCTTCGGTTATTTTACCGTCACCTTTTTTGATCAATTTTACTTTTACGGTCTTCTTGCCCCAAAGCGAGTAAACTTGATCCTTGGTGACAAAATATAAATCAATGATATGCCCTTTAATGGCGGAACCCGTGTCGGCCACCACCCCGTAGCCATATCCGGGTATTTCAAGGATTGTGCCTAATGGAAACACTTCTGTGTCGGCTGCGATGGTGGACACCACATCCCGTCTCACTTTTACTCCCGAGAAGGTAATTCCGTATTCAGGATGGCCGGGATCTTTCCCTGTTGACTCTACTCCTGCATAATACCCTGTGGCGATTACCTCAATGGAGGGTTGATTATATGGAACAACGGCTTTTTTGGCTTCTTGTGGTTGAACTGCACTTATTGCGGAAACGCTATTCACTAACCCGCCGCCTTGCTGTACTGCGGGCTTAAAACTGATCAATACTATAAGTAGAACCATAAACAAACTAATCCATTTCAATTGACTTATCGTTGCTTCAGACGACATGATTCTGAACAACCTCCCCTAGTTATTAAGGTTGTCCAGAATCGTGTGGTTCTATTCGGTATTACTGTTTAAGCCGGATTTCCTCGGTGATCATGTCGATGAAGCTGTCAATGCTTTGGGCGCCCTGATCACCCTTCAGACGGTTGCGGACAGACAAGGTGCCGGCGTTCATTTCATTATCGCCAATAACGAGCATGTATAATACTTTGGCCAGTTGGGCTTCCCTTATTTTATACCCGATCTTCTCATTACGTTCATCCAGTTCAACACGAATCCCCCGAGCCAGCATCTGTGCTTTGACCTGAGAAGCATAAGCTATATGGGATGCTGCAATCGGCAATAATTTCACCTGCACAGGCGCGAGCCATGTCGGAAAAGCACCGGCATAATGCTCTGTCAATATACCTATGAAACGGTCAATGGAACCATAAGCAGCCCTATGAATGACGACCGGCCGATGCTTCTGATTATCTTCCCCGATATAAGAAAGATCAAATTTCTCCGGCATCTGAAAATCCAGTTGGATGGTTGCGCACTGCCAGCTTCTTTTCAACGCATCAAGGATATGAAAATCTATTTTCGGTCCGTAGAAGGCACCATCCCCCTCATTCACACGATAGGCGATGCCTTTGGCATCTAATACATTCTGCAAGGCTTGTTCTGCCTGCGTCCAAAGCTCCGGTGATCCCATAGAGTCCTCCGGACGAGTCGACAGCTCCATTCTGTATTCGAATCCGAAGACACTGTAGATATGGTCAATAAGTTCAATCACGCGGCTGATTTCGGCTTCAATCTGATCTGGACGGACAAAAATATGGGCATCATCCTGGCAAAAAGTTCTCACCCGCATCATCCCGTTTAAAGCGCCGGACAATTCATGGCGATGCACCTGCCCAAACTCGGCAATCCGCAAGGGTAGGTCTCTATAGGAGTGCAATCCATTCTTATAAATCAACATATGTCCCGGACAGTTCATAGGCTTAAGGGCAAATTTGGTATCATCCACCTCAGTAAAATACATGTTCTCGTGATAATGATCCCAGTGGCCTGACTGCTCCCATAGACGTTGATTCATGATAAACGGTGTACGTACTTCATCATAATCCCGTTCATCTTGCAGCTTACGGGAGAACTGCTCCAACTCATTGCGGATAACCATTCCTTTGGGAAGGTAGAACGGCATACCTGGGGATTCCTCAGAAAACATGAACAGACCTAACTCTTTCCCGAGTTTTCGGTGGTCCCTCTTCTTGGCTTCTTCCAGCATATGCAGATGCTCTTCGAGCTTGGCTTTCTTCGGGAAAGCCGTTCCATAAATACGCTGCAGCATCTTGTTGTTGGAATCTCCCCGCCAATAGGCACCGGCTACACTAAGCAGCTTAAAAGCTTTAATCCGTCCGGTAGAAGGAAGATGCGGCCCGCGGCATAAGTCGAAGAATTCCCCTTGATCGTAAATGGTAATCTCCGAGTCCTCCGGCAAACTTTCAATCAATTCCAGCTTCAAATGATCTTCTAATTTTGTGAATGTCTTAACGGCTTCTTCGCGGCTGACAACTCTTCTTCTGATATAAAGGTTTTCCTGGGTAATTCGTTCCATTTCCTTCTCGATCTTCTCAAGATCATCGGGTGTTAAAGTTCTGTTGATATCAATGTCGTAATAAAAACCGTCTTCAATCACAGGTCCGATGCCCAATTTAACTTCGCGGAACCCGAAAATGCGCTTGATGGCCTGAGCCATAAGATGTGCGGTGCTGTGCCGGTATATCTCAAGCCCTTCCTGACTGTCTAATGTAATGATTTCCACGTTCGCGTCCGTGTTTAATACATGATCAAGATCAACCAATTTCCCGTTGACTTTCCCCGCTACTGCATTCTTCTTTAAGCCTGTAGAGATGGCTCCGGCTACCTCTTCTATACGGACTCCTGCTTCGTGCTCTCTTACCGATCCATCTGTTAAAGTTACTTGGATTGCCACGGTTTTCATTCCTCCATATTTCTAAAATACTAGTTTTTTAAAAAAAGTTAACGCAAAAAAACACTCTAATCCCAGAAGGGACGAGTGATTGTAATCTCGTGGTTCCACCCTAATTTCGATCCGCACCAAGTGCAACAAGCAGATCCTCATTGGTATTCTTTAACGGGAATAAGCCGGTGAAATATACACGCGATGCGGTGGCATTCGCTTTCAAAATCACAGCTGCAAAGGGGTGAATCCTTGGTCGTACCGAAGGAAATTGCAGCCTAAGTTTCCTCTCTCTGGGCGGTTCATAACAAGATCCATGTCTTTGGTTGTAGCAGGTCCAATTTGTTCAAAGTTATTCAAACTTCTACCTTCTGATATTATAGATTAATTTTACCGTGATGGTCAAGTGATTGATTATATCACTTATCTGCCATAAGAGGATCCACATGCTTTTCTTCCCCAAGCAGGGGTTTGCATATTTTGCAATAATCGCATATCTTAACCCGGCCTTCGAAAATTTGCTGGATCGTTTTCACAACCTGGGCATCCGCTGATCGGGTGTGTATAAAAATGTGTTTTGGAGAAACCGTAATTAACGTGCTTACAATCATATCCTCATAATTAATGTCCTTATCCACCATCTCAAGCACAACACTTTCCGCCTGAGCCGTATCAATGGGCTTCATTTGCTCATTCAGAATAATAAATTCATTCTCCCCCACGTGCATAAGATGGACAACGGGGATCTTGGCTTCCTGGATATATACAAAATATTTCAACAACGATATAAATTCCTGGTATTGCTTATCCATCTGAAATTCATCCAGCGCATATTCAACCAATTCCTGCAGTTCTTCCGTATATTGCCGCAATCTGAAGCGGATAAATCCGTCTAAGTTGATAAAAGTATTTTCCTGTAAATACTTTCTAAATTCCTCTGCAATCTTCATCTTTCGGCGCGAAGCCCCGTTCGAGCCATAAGGGACTCCATCCGTATCATTTAACAGCCGGGCGCAGTATTGCTCCAGCTTAAGAAGCTCTTCTTTATTATGGTAATCATATTCCCTGATAAGGAGGTCGTGGATGAGTTTAGCCTCCCACTCTTGTAACACAAACTGGGCTAATCCTTTGCTTGCTTGTTCGTAAACCTCGTCAGCCGATTCATCTAATGAAAACCCGGGCAGCACGGCAGTACATATAATGGATGTTGTGTTGTGGCCTATGGTCAAGGAGAGATTAACCCCGTTATGGATATGCAGCAATCCCGCCATCTCGTTCCGCAGATCATCATAAAGCTGTTGAATAACGTTCTCCGATGCAGTCATCACCGTCAAAGTAAACAATTCCATGATTTATCTCCTTTCCGTTACCTTATCAGTATATGGTCAACCGGAAAGAGATATACAACGAAACGTATGGTATATAATACACCTGCCTTTTATAAAATTTACATGGTTTCGGGCGCGACTATGTTGTGTCAAGGCCATATATTGGTTGATTTTTATAAATAAGGTCTCAATTAAACCCTATTGTCAGAATCGGTAACACAGAAAAATTAAGGGATTTTAAACGATAGGCTCCTTTCTGAGCCTTATATGGCCAAAATTTTCCGTGCCTCATTGTATAGGGTCCTTTTCTGCCTTAACACAAAGACAAAAACCTATAATTCCCTATGAAAAACAAAAAGACACCTTTACAGGTGCCCTTAGAATTCTAATTTTGCATGATAAAATCTTTCTCGATAATCGACTGATCATCGAAGACACGGAGGGTCTTGTAGTGGGTGTTGCGTTGTGCAGGAATTTTGCCGGCTTCGCGTATGAGCTGCGTAATCGATTCAATATTTACTTTATGGGTGGTGCTGGCGGCGGAAACGACATTCTCTTCCATCATGGTGCTGCCGAAATCGTTGCAGCCGTAGTGTAAGGATGTCTTTCCTACATCGGGCCCCATGGTTACCCAAGAGGATTGAAAGTTGCGGATATTGTCCAGCATAATTCGGCTGATGGCTACCGTTTTCAGATATTCCTCAGGCTTGACCTTCTCGGCTTTCATGTTGGTGTTCTCCGGTTGAAAGGTCCAGGGAATAAAAGCGAGGAAACCTGGCGTGTTGAGCTTCTGCTCAATACAGATGTCCTGTGAATCGCGAACCCTTAAGATATGCAATGCCCGCTCTTCCATGGTTTCTCCAAAACCGATGACCATTGTCGCGGTTGTCGACATGCCTACACGGTGGGCTGCTTCCATCACGTCCATCCATTCGCGCCAAGAGCCTTTGTTGCGGCTGATCTTCTTGCGAATGCGGTCATCGAGGATTTCAGCACCGGCACCCGGCAGGGAATCAAGTCCGGCAGCATGTAATTGCCGGAGCGTTTCTTCGTATGTCAGGCCTGCTTGTTCCTTCATTCGGACGATTTCTACGGTAGACAGGGAATGCATATGAATTACGAAGCGCTCTTTGATCCGGCGCAGAAGACTGGTAAAGTAAGCTAAATCCAAATCCGGGTTAACCCCGCCCTGCATTAAGATCTCGGTTCCGCCTACATCAATGGTTTCCTGGATCTTCTGGAAAATAACCTCATCCGATAGGACATATCCCTCGGGAGAACCGGGTCCACGGTAGAAGGCACAAAATTTACAGTACACATCACAAACATTGGTATGATTAATATTCCGTCCAATCACAAAAGTCGTAATCGGTTCGGGATGAAATTTAAGCATAATTTGGTTAGCGGTATGGCCAATCTTCTCAATCTCGCCCGATTCGAAAAGTGCCGTGCCTTCCTCTAAATTCAGTCGGCCTCCGGTCAAGGCTTTATCTAAAATGCGGTCAATCTGCCCCATGCGGTTCACTCCTACTCCTATAAAATAGGCTATAATCCAACAAATAATGATTTAATCTCATCCTATCATAGGTGCAGGAAGGAGTCACCCTTTTTAGGATTCCTCTGACTAACAATAACTCTCCCTTTTACAGCCAAATCAGATGAACCATAATAATTTTTAAGTGTCTATCTCAGACTTGGCCGCATCAAAAGCCTGTGAAATGTCGGCGATCAGATCATCAATATGCTCTATGCCCACGGAGAAGCGCAGCAACCGGTCATCCACCCCTACCTTCTGGCGGATTTCCAACGGAATGTCTGCATGGGTTTGTACGGCTGGATAGGTCATTAAAGACTCCACACCCCCAAGACTCTCGGCAAAAGCAATCAATCGGATGTGGCGCAGAATGGGTTCAATGTAGCGGGAATCCTTCATTTTGAAAGAGAAAATGCCTGTGTTGCCCGAAGATTGTTTGTTCTGAACCGCATAGCCGGGATGGGTCTCCATTGCCGGATAATATACTTGCTCCACCATCGGATGCCCCGCTATAAAC
Organism: Bacilli bacterium; assembly: GCA_036401615.1. Lineage (GTDB taxonomy): Bacteria > Bacillota > Bacilli > Paenibacillales > DASWUO01 > DASWUO01. Next base: position 10,452 of record DASWUO010000402.1, read on the forward strand.
GCTGCCATCTTCGTTGCATTATATTCATGCCGCTCCATCCGAAGCGCCAGCGTCTTCATGCCCCTCATCAGCAGCCAAGTGTCCTGCGGCCCCAGAACCGCGCCAATGGAATTATGCAGGAAAGCCATCTGCTCCGATAATTCCTTGCCCTTGGTTACAATTAATCCAGCCAACACATCATTATGTCCGCCCAAATATTTGGTCGCGCTATGAATCACGATATCCGCTCCAAGCTCAATCGGCCTTTGGAAGAATGGCGTTAACAGCGTGTTATCCACAATCGAGATAATCCCCTTATTCCTCGACCAGCGGCAGATCAGCTCCAAATCTGTAATCATCATCAATGGATTCGTTGGGGTTTCGATGATAATGCCTTTCGTATTTGGCTGGGCTGCTGATTCTAAACCATCCAAATCATTGGTATCCACATAGGTGGCAGTAACCCCGAAGCGGCTCATAATCTTCTCTAACAACCTGTAAGTGCCACCATATAGATCGAGCGAAACTAACAAGTGATCTCCTTGGCTGAACAGGGCAAATATCGTTTGTAACGCCGCCATGCCTGATGAACAGGCAAAGCCGGCATCCCCGGATTCCAACTCAGCAATAGCCTGCTCCAGAACCGACCGTGTTGGACTCTTGGTCCGGGCATAATCAAATCCTGTACTCTGTCCTAACCTCGGATGGCGAAAGGCAGTAGCCTGATAAATCGGAAAACTCACTGCCCCTGTAACCGGTTCGGATTGCGACCCAATTTGTGCTAATCGGCTTTCTATTTTCATAGATATCTCTAGCTCCCTTAATTTACTTAGATGTACTCCATTCAAACGGCGTTTCTTGATACACATAATAATTCAGCCAATTGGAAAATAATAAATTCGCATGGGCCCGCCACTGCGTCTTAGGATATTGAATCGGGTCATCGTTCGGATAATAATTTTTTGGGATCGCCACATCCATACCCTTATTGACATCGCGGTCATATTCCCATTTTAGAGTCAACGGATCATACTCGGAATGCCCAGTTACAAAGATCTGTCGCCCATCCTTGGTTGCTGCAATATACACACCCGCATCATCGGACTCCGACAGGATTTCCAACTCTTCGACCTGCTCGATATCCTCCCTGCGCACCTCGGTGTGCCGCGATTGCGGAGCATAGAACAACTCGTCAAAGCCCCTAAGCAGCTTCACATTTTCCTTATTGACCGTGTGGGGAAACACACCAAACATCTTCTCGTCAAGCATGTACTTTG
>DASWUO010000403.1:0-10176 GCA_036401615.1 Bacilli bacterium
TATACAATAATACAATGCATTACAGCAATATAGTCAATGCCGATGTTCAAGTTCACTTTACCGGCACCGGGATCACTCTCTTTAGTCAAAAAGACCCGGACAAGGGAATTGCCGCAGTTTCCATTGACGGTGGAAGTGAAACGTTGGTGGACTTGTATTCAAGTACCCAGCAAGGGAATGTGCAGGTTTGGACCAGTGGATCGCTGTCACCCACCACACATATCCTGAAGGTTCGGGTGACAGGGACGAAAAATGCCAGCTCGGGCAATACGTATCTAACGATCGACCGGGTCACTGTACAACCTTAGGTAATTTTGCAATAAGACGATTGAGAATTTCAATATGGAGGATTGAGTAATGTATAATTCATTGGTGATAAATGCAAAGAATAAGGCTTACAGTTTATTTATTTTGATATGTTTGGTTTTTATCGTGTTTGCGTTAACCGGAAATCCTGTGGTGGCTGCTTCAACTGTAACGGCGGATTTTTCAGTTAACAATGGGACAGGCCATCCGGATGTTTTTGGCGCCGGTGTGAATTTATTGAATGATCCGGCAAAAATTGATACTGTCCACCAAAACGGCATTAATTTTATAAGACGTGATGCCTACTTGTTCGAAATCGTACCAAATACAACCATCTCCGACTACCTTGCCAATATCAATATCCCCGGCAGTGTAACCGACCCCAATACGTGGAATTGGAGCAGTTATGATTGGGTAAATGACTATCATAATCGAGGCATAAAAATTCTGCTGATCATGAGTTACAATACACCGTGGCTTTCGTATAACGGCACAATGCATTCTCCGCCCAAAGATTGGGTTGTTTACGAGGATATCATTAAAAAAATATTCCTGCATTTTCAAGGGAAAGTGGCTATGATTGAAATATGGAATGAACCGGATGGCGCTTTTTTGAATGTTGCGGGAAGCCCGTACTACACGGGAGGTTCGAATGAACAGGCAGATCGGTTGGAAGCCTATAAAGATATTTACTTTCATGCCGCTAACATACTCCGTTCTGTGGATTCTTCGATTCCGATCGGTGGACCGGCCGTTGCGAACCCAACTATTACGAATTGGGCGACATCGATGTTGAGTGACTCCAGAATCGCCAACAATATCAACTTTTTAAGTTATCACGACTATCAATCGGGTAGCAACGAGGCGGTCGCAAACTGGCAGAACGCCGCTGCACCCTATAAGGGAGCAGATTTTCCTGTCTATATAACGGAATGGAACCATACTCCTGAATATAGTCAAGCGGCCAGTGTAATGAATAGTGCTTCCCCTGATGCCATTAGTTACAACGGGGATCGATTAACCGACTTTTATAAACTTAAGGCGAATGGCGCCAATTATTTTGCCGCAAACGATGGGAATGCAGAGGGTACATTCTTTGGGGTGTTTGGGAATGGAACGCCCGTGCCGAAAGCAAGCGCTTATCGGTTGCTTTCCACAGACCTGGGACTGGGGACTGGAAACAGCACGATTCGGGGAATTTCATTCGGCAGTCCGGTGACGAATGCTGCGGCGGCGACAAACGCCAACGGGGATAAAGTGGTCTGGGTGGTGAACGACGGTACAGCGCCTATTGAGATCGCCTTGAACCTGAATGGTCTTGGAGCGATCAGTTCAACTATCGCCAATATTTATAAAGCTAGCGCTCGCCATAACGCTGCAGCGACGATTAGTGCTGTTCCCTTGACGGTGAACAGCGGTAACGCAACTGTTTATTTAAGTGCTCCAGGCAAATCCGTGGTGGGGGTGCTCTTGACTCCCTATTCGATTCCGGATTCCCCCAATCTTGCCATTTCAGCCACGGCCACGGCCTCTTCCACATTTCCTTCCATCAATTTTAGTCCTGCAAATGTGAAGGACGGGATCATCGGTATACAGGATAATGGAGAATGGGTTTCAAACGGAGAAACCAATCCTTGGATACAACTGGCTTGGCCCAGCAGCAAAACGATTTGTGAAGTTATCCTGTACGATCGACCTAACTCATATGATAGTACCAACGGCGGAACATTGACTTTCAGCGACGGCAGTTCGGTCAGTGTGACGGGAATTCCGAATGACGGAACCGGCAAAGCAGTCTATTTTCCAAGTAAAACGGTCACTTGGGTAAAGTTTCAAACCGCCGGAGGCACCGGTACTAACAATGGATTGTCAGAGTTTCAAGTATTCGACAGGTCGAACCTTGCAGCTTTGGCCACGGCCACGGCCTCTTCCACATTTCCTTCCGTCAATTTTAGTCCTGCAAATGTGAAGGACGGGATCATCGGTGTACAGGATAATGGAGAATGGGCTTCAAACGGAGAAGCCAATCCCTGGATACAACTGACCTGGCCCACCAGTCAAACGATTGGCGAAGTCATCCTGTACGATCGGCCTAACCTACATGATAATACCAACGGCGGAACATTGACCTTCAGCGACGGCAGTTCGGTCAATGTGTCAGCAATTTCCGGTGATGGAACCGGAAGAGCCGTCTATTTTCCAACTAAAACGGTCACCTGGATGAAGTTCCAAGTCGTTGGAGGTACCGGTACTAACCAAGGATTGTCCGAGTTTCAGGTATTCCAAGGATCGAATGCTGCCCCCACAGCAACCGTAACCGCCTCCACCCAATTGAACTTCACTACGAATGCCCATGTCAAAGCGATTGATGGGAAAATCGGTCAACCTTCCGGGGAGTGGGCTTCTACGGAATCGAATCCTTGGATTCAACTCAAATGGATTAATAGCCAGAATATCAATCAAGTTGTGTTATATGACCGGGATAACACTTCGATTAACGCCAATGGAGGCACACTGACCTTCAGCGATGGAAGCTCCATCGCCGTCAGCGGCATTCCGACGGACGGTACGGCCAAGGTGGTGTCCTTCCCATCGAAAAGGGTCGCTTGGGTGAAATTCCAGGTTAGCGGCGGCAGTGGTTCGAATGTCGGCTTGTCCGAGATTCGTGCATTCCGATCGGCAAATCTGGCCACTTCTGCAATCGTGACGGCTTCTTCCGCCGCATACCCTCCTTCTTCTGCGACCGATGGTATTATGACCCAAGCGTATGTTGGGGAGTGGGCTTCTAACGCAGAGACGAATCCGTGGATTCAATTGACGTGGCCGACTAGCCAACAGATCAACCAAATCGTATTGTACGATCGGATCGAATTACCATATGTCGCCAACGCAGGTACATTGTTCTTTAGCGACGGCAGCTCAGTTGAAGTTTCGGATATGGATAACTCGGGGTTAGGAAAGGTCGTGACGTTCCCGACCAAAACCATCCGATGGGTGAAGTTTCAAGTGACCGGAGGCAGCGGTTTGTATGTAGGCTTGGCGGAATTTGAAGCATTTAAAGTGGATGCCAACGTACTCGACAGCACGTCTAATTTCGATGACAATACAACGGGAACAGGAATCAACCAGTTCAAGTATTCCAGCGGCACCGGCTGGACTCCCTATAGCAGCACTACCTATGGGTTATACAATGAAACGATGCATTACACCAATACCGTCAATGCCGATGTTCAATTTCAATTTAACGGCACCGGGATTACACTCTACAGCCAAAAAGATCCGGACAAGGGAATTGCCGCAGTTTCGATTGATGGAGGCAGCGAAACGATGGTTGACCTGTACGCGAGTACCGCGCAGGGGAATGTGGCAGTCTGGACCAGCGCGACGCTATCTTCCGGCACACATACGTTGAAGGTTCGGGTGACAGGGACGAAAAACGCCAGCTCGAACAACACGTATTTAACCATCGACCGGGTCACTGTAGTCCCCATCGCCGGATCGGTAATTGCCGATGACAACACGACGGGAACAGGAGCCAACCAGTTTAATTATACCGCTGGCTGGACCTATTATTACAGCACTACGCTTGGGCTATACAATAATACAATGCATTACAGCAATATAGTCAATGCCGATGTTCAAGTTCACTTTACCGGCACCGGGATCACTCTCTTTAGTCAAAAAGACCCGGACAAGGGAATTGCCGCAGTTTCCATTGACGGAGGCAGTGAGACGATGGTTGACCTATACTCGAGTACTGCGCAGGGGAATGTGCAGGTTTGGACCAGCGGAGCGCTATCACCGACCACACATATCCTGAAGGTTCGGGTGACAGGGACGAAAAATGCCAGCTCGGGCAATACGTATCTAACGATCGATCGGGTCACTGTTCAACCTTAGGTAATCTTGTGGAATTAAAGTTTTGGAACAAATAAATGAATGAGTTTCCTATCTCAGGCCGGCTATTAAACCCCAGGTTTGAGATAGGGTATATTGAAGAATACAAATGTAAAAATCGGTAAACTCTTCCACAATGACTGTTACATCTTGGCAAAGTGATAATTGAGGGGATATTCTGCACATGACGGAAGAAGGAATAAGGATAATTCGAAATTGGACCAGAATACTGATCATGGGATTGGCCGCAGGTGTTTTTGTTTTTTCGATTGTTAAAATAACGGTTTATTATGCTGAGGGGTACCGAAACGAAGATCAAAGTAATGAATTAAGAAAGATATATTATACACCAGAAAAAAAACAAGCCGCTGTGGGTACGCATAATTATAATATTTTACAAGCAGTTAAGATACCAGGAGCTTCCATAGCGTTGTCATTACCGGATACAAGCCCTAAGCCGATAGATAAGGTCTGGACTGTTCAGGAGCGTTTTGTACCACTGCTTGAGAGAAGTCAGGATGTGGTCGGATGGCTCCATATTGAAGGGACAGCTATTGATTACCCGGTAGTACAGGCGGAAGATAATAAATTCTACCTTGAAAAAGACATTACCCAACAAAAAAACGCCGGCGGCAGCATTTTTATGGATTTTCGCAACCATATCAAGAAAGAGGACCGGCACACAATACTATATGGCCATAACATGAAGAACAAAACAATGTTTGCTGATTTATTAAATTATGAAAGCGAATGGTACTTTGACAATCATAGCCTCATTCAATTCGATAATCTTTATGAAAATCAGAAATGGCAGGTTTTTTCTGCTTATGTTACAAACATATATGACGATTATATTCGCACACAGTTTGAGAGTAAGGAGGACTATCGAACGTTTCTGGATGACATCCAAAACAAATCCTTGCACCCATTGAACACTACTGTTAACGAAGATGATATCATCTTAACTTTGTCCACTTGTTCCGCTGCTTCCAGTGAATACCGTTTTGCCGTTCATGCAAAATTGATTCGCGAAGACTAAGAAATTTCGAGCAAGCTTCAGTCTAATACAATGCAGATAAATACAACTTCGGTAATATCAGTTACTTATAATTATTGAGAGGTGCAATTGACTTTATGTGTGAAGTAATTTCGCAGAACGATGTACTCGAGCTTGCCTTTTCATCGGCTAAATCATATCAAGATCCATTCAATGAAATACAGTTAAAAGCCATTTTTATTGAACCCGACGGTAAAGAAAAAGTAGTATCCGCTTTCTGGAGCGGCGATCAAGTCTGGAAAATCAGATATTCCTCGGCACAGAGAGGACAACATCCATTTAGAACAGTTTGTTCAGATATCAATAACGAGGATTTGCATGGACAAGAAGGAAGGATAGAGGTATCCCGTTATGAGGGAAGCAACCGCTTGCTTGAACATGGAGGGCTGCAAAGCTCTGCGAATAAATCCTTTCTGGAACACGTAGACGGTACTCCCTTCTTCTGGCTGGCTGATACGTGGTGGATGTGTCTCACGAAAAGGTTAGTCTGGCCGGATGACTTCAAGCTTCTAACCAAAGATAGAGTGGACAAAGGATTTACTGTCATCCAATTGGTAGCCGGCTTATTTCCCGACATGGATCCTCTCGACGACAGAGGGGCCAATGAAGCGGGTCTTGTCTGGAACGATGATTTCTCATGTATTAATCCGGCTTATTTCGATAAAGTTGATGAAAAAATAATTTGGCTGGTCCAGTCGGGACTGGTTCCTTGTATCGTCGGCTGCTGGGGTTACTACTTGGAGCATGCTGGTGAGGAGGTGATTCGCAAGCATTGGGATTACTTATTGGCCCGATATGGCGCGTATCCGGTCATTTGGTGTATGGCAGGCGAAGCGTTAATGCCCTTTTACAAGTCAGAGGCTTTCAGTGATCCGGAGAAAAAACAGGAATATATCAACCAAATGCGTGGACAGTGGACAAAATTAACGAGGCATGTCAAACAATCAGATGCATTCCGAAGACCGATCACCATTCATCCGACAGACTTTGGACATGATATGTTAGACGATTCCACCTTGTTGGATTTAGATATGCTGCAGACAGGGCATTCCAGCTACCTATCCTTAGAACAAACAGTCAAGATGATCGAGCAATCTGTTGTAAGAGAACCGAGGACTCCTGTGATTAATAGCGAGGCTTGTTATGAGGGGTTGGGTGGAACGAGCTATCAGGATATTCAACGATTCTTATTCTGGTCCTGCATATTAAGCGGAGCATGCGGCCATACGTATGGTGCGAATGGGATATGGCAGGTCAATTCGAAAGAACAACCGTATGGTAAATCTCCAACCGGGGTTGCGTGGGGAAACACCAGCTGGGAAGAAGCGTATCAATTTCCCGGTTCTGCACAGATCGGACTGGGTAAAAGATTGCTTGAACGATATCGTTGGTGGGAGTTTTCTGCCCATCCTGAGTGGATCGATCAACATTTCGCTGAACGAAGTTATTTGAGGCCTTTTGTTGCGGGTATACCTGATCATGTCCGTGTTATATTCTCTCCTTTTCCCGCTGCATGGGGCGGCATTCTAGTGAAAGGTATAGAAGAGAATGTGAATTATCGGGCGTATTACTATGATCCACTTAACGGAGATGAGTATAATTTAGGAAAAGTTATACCAAATAAAGCAGGAAACTGGAGGTCGGGAACGGCAACCATCGTTCAGGACTGGGTGTTAGTGTTAGAGAGAGAGAAATGAATTTACTTTCTGGTGAAACACATTAAGAAAGAACTGCGTCATATTTCTCAATCCTTTTATCGCCTTGAGCCGCAAGAAGTCGCAGCGAATGCAGAAGGAAATTGGCATGCGGGTCGTATGCCATTGGATCAGGATTGGGTCTTGGTGTTGGAACGAATCCTTAGGATTACCCGTTTGAATAATATAAATCACTTGGCCCCAGGACTCGGCAAGTACTGAAGAGTATAGATGAATAAGGCAAAACCTCCAATAAACATCATTAAATCAAGTGTCCCTAAGCGAAGAGTAGATTCCTCAACCCTTGGAAAAGTAATTTGACGAGAATAGCTTACGATTCTATAATAGAATAATGTCTGATGTTTAGATGAAATGATTTATAATGAAAAGTTGTTTAGCTACGATATACAGGAGGCCAATGAACTTGAAACGTCCGAATATATTGTTTATTCAATCCGATCAGCATCGATTCGACTGCATCGGCAGAAGCGGAAGCTGTAATATCTCAGTCAGAAGGAGTTCATATGTCGAAATCGTTATATTTATGGCCTCAAGGGGCGCCTTTCGCTCTAGGGTCTGCTCCACAAGATTGTCCTTCGCTTGTGCCATTTTTAATTAAATCTGAGAAAGTCTCCCCGGCAATCATTGTAAGTCCAGGAGGAGGGTATGAATGGATAGCCCATGAAGAAGAAGGTGTGCAAATTGCGCTTTGGCTTAACTCGATTGGGATCAATGCCTTTGTTTTAAACTACCGGGTAAAACCTTATCTGTATCCCTGTCCGCTTCTAGATGCCAAGCGTGCTATCCGTTATGTTCGCAAACATTCTACAGAGTGGAATCTAGACCCCGGGCATATCGGGATTCTTGGATTTTCTGCCGGCGGTCATGTTGCTTCTTTAACGGGTGTCGATTTCGATTCAGGCGATAAGGATACAGACGATCCGATTGAGCGATACAGCAGCAGGCCGGATCTTATGGTACTCTGTTATCCAATTATCACATTCGGAGAGCACCGGCATGCTGCTTCTTGTATTAACCTTCTTGGAGGAGAAGCTTCATTGGAAATACAGGAATTGGCTTCAAGTGAAAATCAAGTCCATGCCGGAACACCCCCTTCCTTTATTTGGCACACGGCCAATGATCCATTGGTGTTAGTGGAAAACAGCCTATTGTTTGCGACCCAACTAAGCAGTCATCATGTCAGTTTTGAGCTCCATATCTACGAGAACGGTCCTCACGGAATGAGGCTGGCGGAGGATGACGAAAGCGTAGGCACCTGGACCAAATTGTGCGCATTGTGGCTAAGGAAACAGGGGTTTTAGCACTATCGAAAAAAATCAGGAGTGATGAGAAGAATGGACAATAATCAGATTATTCGAATAGAGAAGCTTAAATGTGAATATAAAGAAAACCCGCTGGGAATCGATGTTTTAAAACCAAGGTTAAGTTGGCATATCGTTTCAGATCAACGTAATATCATGCAGAAGGCGTATCAAGTTCAAGTTTCCAAAGTGGGTTCATCCTTCTCCGAAGCGAATGTTGTTTGGGATACGGAAAGACAAGAATCGGATCAATCGGTTCACGTTGAATATCAGGGTGCGGGTTTGTGTGCGCGTACACGCTATTATTTCAGGGTGCGTATCTGGGATCAACACAATCGTGAAAGTGATTGGAGCCCGGTTGCATTCTGGGAAACCGCCTTTTTTCAACCAAGCGACTGGGCTGCTTCGTTTATTAAGGCAGACATAGCTATCGAAGAATCTCAGCCGGAACCTGCAACCTTATTCAGAAAAACCTTTTCGGTTCAGGGTAAAGTTAGCTCTGTGAGGATTTACGCGACGAGTCTGGGAGTATATGATCTTCATCTTAATAGTGAAAAAGTTGGAGACTGTTTGCTAGCGCCGGGATGGACCAGCTATAACAAACGTTTGCAATACCAAACCTACGATGTCACAGATGGTATCCGGAATGGCGACAATGCCGTTGGTGTTATGGTAGGCAATGGTTGGTATAAAGGCAATCTTGTGTGGGAGAATCATCAGAATTTGTATGGTGACATCCGGGCTGCTCTTGTTCAGGTGCATATTGTATATGAAGATGGCAGAGAAGAAGTGATTGGAACCAATGAAACATGGAATTCCAATACGGGCCCGATTCTAATGGCTGAACTCTATCATGGCGAGATTTACGATGCCCGGTTGGAAAGGGATAACTGGACCGCACCGGATTACGATGATGCCGATTGGCGCCAAGTGACTGTTCTGGAACACCCCAAAGCTGCCTTGGTGGCCCAGGAAAATTTGCCTACACGTATTGTGCAGCAGATCAAACCAATCGCCTTGATTCATACCCCTGAAGGGGATCAGGTTCTCGATATGGGACAGAACATGGTGGGCTGGATGCAATTTCAAGTGAAGGCGCCGGCAGGGCATCAAATTAGATTGCTGCATGCGGAAACACTTGATAAGGCTGGAAACTTCTATATGGGCAACTTAAGAAGAGCGAAGCAGGCCATTCACTATATATGCAGAGGGGAAGGGGTGGAGAGCTACGAACCCCGGTTCACTTTCCAAGGATTTCGTTATGTTAAAGTAGAAGGCTATCCCGGTGACCTTTCTTTAGATGATTTTACAGGAAAAGTGATTTATACGGATTTGGCAACAACAGGCACATTTGAGTGTTCCGATGCCATGATCAATCAACTTCAGAGTAATATTATGTGGGGGCAGAAGGGGAATTTCCTCGATGTGCCGACGGATTGCCCGCAGCGTGATGAACGCTTGGGCTGGACCGGCGATGCCCAGGTTTACATTCGAACTGCAGCTTTTAATATGGATGTCGCCCTCTTCTTCACCAAATGGTTGAAAGATCTTAAAGCGGATCAACTGCCAAACGGCGGAGTTCCTTTTGTGGTTCCCCATGTATTGGATGACCAATCTTATTCCTCCTCCGCCTGGGGGGATGCAGCTGTGATCTGCCCCTGGACGATATACCTTTGTTATGGAGACAAACACATACTGGAATCCCAATACGAGAGCATGAAAGCCTGGATTGAGTATATTCGCAAGCAGGGCAATAATGAATATTTATGGAATACGGGTTTTCACTTTGGGGATTGGCTGGGTCTGGACGCTAAGGAAAACAGTTATACCGGCTCCACGCCCAAAGACCTCATCGCTACTGCTTTTTATGCGTATTCAACCCGTTTATTTGCTCAAACTG
>DASWUO010000404.1:0-6704 GCA_036401615.1 Bacilli bacterium
AAGATAGGCAAAAGCTGTTGGAAATAAAGAAATCGCTTGATCCCGCAGCAGATTCGGTTTCGATGGAATATCATGTCGCTTTGGATCAACAAGGGAATCCAGTCGCAAGCTGCCGCAGAAATAGGCTTGTCAAACGAATCAACAACTATAGTTGGTATGGAGCAGTGCACGAATATTTGTTTTTGGGCAGCAATGCCCAAATCTGCTACAGTGATGCCGCCGTATCCCATATTAGAGTGCATTCAAATAAGCAGCGCAATTTAAACATTTACGAGAAGCTCATTGCCAAAGGGGAGCGTCTACTCCCGCGGGATATGTTTCACTACGGCGATGAACTTCTGGAAAACGGTTATTATGAAAAAGCGATCGAACAGTATCTTCTATGTTTAGACGAAAAATGGCCCGTATTAGATGACAACATTGCCGTGTGCGGGAAAATGGCCTACTGCTACCGGCAGCTTGGAAATTTGGAAAAAGAGCTTCAGTATCTGTTTAAATCTTTGGAATACGATATTCCGCAAGCTGAATACTGCTGCCGGATCGGCAATCATTTTTTTGTGAAAGAAAGATGGAATGCAGCTATTGTTTGGTTCAGCTTAGCCTTGCAAATGGAAAAACCGAAGGATTCCTGGGGATTGATTTACTTGCAATTTTACACATGGCTTCCGCATATGCAGTTGGCTATCTGTTACGGCAAACTGGGGATGCTCCAACAATCTTATTATCATAACGAAATTGTGCTTTCCTATTTGCCGGACGATCCTGATATTCTGAACAACAAACAAATATTGGAGCAGATTATGCAATCATCCTCCGCAACGGATAAGTCATGAATGTTGAAAGGAGCGAGTATGAAAACAAGCATTGTCATTCTGACCTTTAACAAGCTGGAACAGACTAAGGTTTGCATCGAAAGTATCCGGCAGCATACCGATAAGGACAGCTGCGAAATGATCGTCGTGGATAACTGTTCCACGGACGGCACGGTGGAATGGCTGCGTGAACAAGAAGATCTGCGTGTCCATTACAATGACTATAATGCCGGTTTCCCGAAAGGATGCAACCAAGGTATGCAAATCGCTGCGGGAGACTCCGTGCTCCTGCTGAACAACGATACCATCGTGACGCCGAACTGGCTGGAGCAATTGCTTCAATGCCTTTATAGCGACGACAGAATCGGAGCCGTCGGACCCGTCACAAATCACGCTTCTTACTTGTCGGCAATTCCCGTCTCTTATGGCACCTTGGAGGAAATGCAGAAATTCGCCCAAAGTTACAACCGCTCCAACCCCGCGAAATGGGAGGAGTGGATCAAGTTAATCGGCTTTTGCCTGCTGATTAAAAGGGAAGTCATGGAGCGCGTCGGGCTGCTGGACGAACGATTCTCGCCGGGAAATTATGAGGACGAGGATTATTGTCTGAGAATCCGGAAGGACGGTTATAGACTAATGCTGTGTAAAGATACATTTATCCATCATTTTGGCAGTACTTCCTTCAACGACGATTCGTCCCGATTTATGGCTCTGCTCATGCAAAATGACAAGAAATTTGTGGAGAAATGGGGGTTTAGCCCCGCTTATTCAACCTTTATTCGAAACGATCTGTTGGTCTTTCTCGATCATCCACAGACAGAACCGCTCCGCATTCTCGAAGTCGGCTGCGCCTGCGGAGCGACTTTGCTGGAAATTAAAAACCGCTATCCCCAGGCGGAGCTATATGGCATCGAGCTTAATCCGAATGCCGCTTCAGTAGCCGCATTGATTGCAGATGTGACGGATCAGGATATCGAAAAGGCCGAACTGCGTTATTCCCGGCATTTTTTTGATTACATTATCTTTGCGGATGTTCTGGAGCACTTGAACGATCCTTGGAGCGTTTTGAAAAACCTATTGCCGTATTTGAAAGAAGACGGAAAAATGCTGGCGAGCATTCCGAATGTGATGCATTACAGCTTGATTCACAGTCTGTTAAGCGGGTACTGGACTTATACAGACAGCGGCCTGCTCGATCGCACTCATTTGCGGTTCTTTACCTTTCATGAGATCAAGAATATGTTTCGGGATGCGGGCTTTCAAATGCTGGAGATTAATCAAGTAATATTGAATACTACAAACGAACAGGAACAATTTATGAAAGAGCTTTGTAAATTCAGCAGCGTGGATCTATACAGTCAATACAATACGTATCAGTATTTGATTAAAGCCTATAAAATGGAAAGTACAGGGAGTAAAAAGGATAAACATTTGCAGCAAAAGCTTAAGCTCTTGATGAGAAGAATCGAACAAAATTTTGAAATGGAGGACAGCAGAAATACTATTGTGCATATGCTGTCGAACGGCGAAGTCAGTTACGGGGATATCGGCCATATTATTAATAACGATATCATCGGGAAGGAAGAAACAGTTCGCTTGTTGGCGGAGGCTTGCTGCGATGGGCACTTGGTTACTTCCGAGGCAGAGTTTCTAAGAAGAATACGAGAGGACACCATAAATGATGGATCATAAAATAGCGTTCATTTATTGTGTGAACGATCCGTTACAATACGAAGAATCCATAGCTTATGCCGGATCGTTATCCATTCCGCAAGGGTATGAGATTGATTTTATACCGGTAGAGCATGCTCCCAGTATGACTGCTGGATATAACCAAGCTATGAATCGTTCCGATGCGAAATATAAGGTGTATTTGCATCAGGATGTTTGTATTCTCAACTCCAACTTTCTATCAGACATGGTGACCTTGTTCAAAAACAATGAAAACATAGGGATGATGGGAGTCATTGGCTCCAAGACGATCCCGGAGAACGGCATTTGGTGGGAAAGCAGCGAAGGGGTTGGAAAAGTGTATGACAGTCACAGCGGCAAGATGGAGCTGATTGCTTTTGCCGAAATCCTCGCGGATTTTGAACGGGTTCAAGCCGTTGACGGTTTGCTTATGGCCACCCAGTACGATTTGTCTTGGCGGGAAGATTTATTTACAGGCTGGCATTTCTATGACTTGTCGCAAAGCATGGAATTTAGGAAGGCCGGATACGAAATTGCTATCCCCAAGCAGGAAAAGCCATGGTGCCTGCATGACAGTGGAATTGTGCACATTGGAATCGATTATGCGAAAGCACAGGAAATCTTTTGTGCAATTTACCTCAAATGAAGCCCTTTATCGAAAAGAGAATGATGACATCCCATTAGGGTAGGAAGGTATGGATGATAATGAATCCGAATTGTGTTACCATCGCCAAAAATGGTCTAAATTTTACGGTTAATGCACAAAACATTCACTTTTTATATTTCTGGAATCATATAAAAGGTTGGGAAATCGAAACATTTAGAGTATTTGACCGATATTTAAACCGCCAATATTGTTATTTGGATATTGGAGCTTGGATCGGCCCTACTGTATTATACGCCGCCCATAAAGCAAAGCACGTTTACGGACTTGAACCGGATCCCGTCGCTTTTCAGGAACTAGTAACGAATATTAGTCTGAATCCTGCGATTGCCGGCAAAGTAACTTGCCTGCAAGCCGCTTTGGACGGCCGGTCAGGGAACACTAAGTTATACATGCGTACGCGCTTCGGCGACTCAAGCTCGAGCACGATCCCAACATTATCCAATTACTTTATTGAAACAACTGCAATTAGCATAAATAAGCTGATAGCGGACTATCAGATGAACGATATCAATTTTATCAAAATCGACATTGAAGCCGGGGAATACACACTTATTCCTAAACTGTATCCATTTCTCAAAAAAAATAGACCCACACTCAATTTATCCTTGCATCCCCAATTTTTGAATGACCATAATCATTTCATGGATGATGTACATTCCACCTCTGATAAGGATACGCGGACATTACAATTAACCAAGACATTAGTTGAAAGCCTGGAATTTTACCAATATATTTATGGACCTGGAGGCAACCAAGTAAGTAAGGATTCAATTCTTGAGATCACCGACTACGGGATGTTCACTTTTACCGATGATCAGTGGTAATTCACTTATCGCAGAAGAAGATAGAGAAGGAGCACAAGATCTTGTGAACAAATCTGTGCTCCTTTTTTATGCATATCCCATCGCTCGCAGACGGTCTATAAATTGTGCCATCTGCGGCCGGTATCTTGCGAACGTTGCAGCCACTTCGCGATCAATCGCCGGGCGGTGTTTGACGGTTCCCATTCCGTTGTGCCAGCGGTATCCTGTCAGCGAGTGGTTCAAATAATGAAATTCGTATCCCGTTAACATAGCCCGGAACCATAAATCCAAATCTTGTGTATATGGCAGCGCCTCGTCAAACAGCCCGACTTGTGAAAACAACTGTTTTTTAGCCATGATTGTGCAGCCGTTTATCGGGTTTCCACTAAAAAAGTATCGGTAAAATTCCATCACGGTGGTAAATTTGATGGCCGCCGAGTGCTGTGTAATGTGGTTTTCGCTGTTAATCATATCGAAGTTTGTAAAACTGATAGAAGCGCCGCGTTCCAGCATGAAGTACAGTTGATTGTTTAATTTATCGGGATAGAAACGGTCATCCGAGCTGAGCCAGGCAATATACTTTCCGGAAGCCATCCGAATCCCATGGTTTAACGCGCTTGCTGTCCCTCCATTGGCTTTCTGCAAATAATAAATATAGGGCAAATAGGGTTGTATTTTATTGACATGCAGGGTCGAACCGTCGTCCACTACAATAATTTCAAAATTTCTCTTCGATTGGTTCAACGCGCTCTCAATGGCTTGATCCACATAGGGGCAATTGTAGAATGGGATAATAATGGTCACCATAGGCAGCACGGCCTTCCACCTCCATGAGTAGTTTAAATTGTCTGGAATCTTTGTTGCAGGTAAGCCTTCTACACACCTCTGAAAAAGTTAAGGGTATCCTCCACCGAGGTTTGAAATCGAATCCGCGGACGCCATCCAAGCTCCCGCAATGGAATCATATCAACTGGTTTGGGTTCTTGCGGATTTGTAAGATGGCCAATTTCAAGAGGCAGCGGCTTCCCGGCCAACGATTGATAGCAGGCGATCAAGTCACCTAACGAGTGGCTGCTGCCCGATCCTACCGGATACACCGCGCCCGCTTTCCCTGATTCCAGCATGATGCCGTAAGCGGAGACCGCATCCCTGACATCCACGAAGTCCCTCTTCTCCAACGTTGAGGAAAGCTTAAACGGAGCAAGGTCAAGCCCCTGTTCAAAATTTACAATCTTTCGCGCCAATAATCCGCAAATCCCGTTGGAGTATCCGGGTCCGATAAGGTTGGATGGTTCGGCCACCATCAGATCGAGTCCGTATAAATGATGCCACGATTGGGACACCAACACTTGCATGGTTTTGCTCAGGCTGTATGGATGCGGCGGTTGGGGTTTTCCCGATAGGGGGAAGCTCAGCATAGATCCGGCAACCAGAATGCGGCATGGTCCGGTTTGGCGAAGCGCATCCAGAAGATACACGGTGCCCATCACGTTGGTCTCCAGGTAGGAGACAGGCTCCTGCCATGAGTCCCCCGCATGGTTGCGGCCGGCAAGATGCAGGACGTATTGCGGCCTAACTTCCCCTACCAGCCGCTTTACTTGATCCTGATGTGCAAGGTCGCAGGATACCTTACAGTATGGTGCAGCAGGATCCTTCTTAATCGCATGATCCTTGCTTCTGACAACAGCGGTGACTCTCATTCCGGCAGCGGAGAAGTGTTGGCAAGCGTGCCGTCCCGTGAAGCCGTTAGCGCCAGTAATGAGTATTCTTGCGGAATTCATGGCGACCGCATCCATGCAGACAGTTCAGTAAGCATCCCGGCGTAGCCCGTTACGGCATACGCAAAATCTGTTCTTGTGTTCAGCAGAGTCCGGTCAAGCCTGATATGTCCATCCGGTTCGACCGTCACATCTTTCTTATCAAAAATCTTCTGAAATTGCTTCAATAGTTCATACTTATTAATTTTTTCCTTGGAGCATAGATGGATACACCCGTTGATCTGCGGGTGGCCCAAACAATAATCAATGGCTTTCGCCAGTTCTAACGTCGTTACTCCGTTCCACAACACGTTTTCATAGCCTTTCACCAAACCATCCTGACGCATAAACCAATCCATCAATCCGATCCCGCCGCCCCTGATCTCCGGGCCGATAATGGAAGTGCGAATCGTCAGGTGAGGGGCCTCCCTAACCTCACCTAATGCCTTTGACAGTGCATAAACAGACGTTCCGTCACACTGGTCAGCCTCCGTATGTTCCCCTTGCTCTCCGGAGAAGACACAGTCGGTGCTGATATGAATCAGCCGGCCCCCTGCTTGCTCAGCAGCCCTCTTCAGCCGGTGTGGGAGAAGGCCGTTGATCCAATAAGCATTTACCGGATTCTCAGCGGCATATTGATTCATTATGCCGATACAATTTATAACAACATCGGCGGATACCGATTCTACCACCTTTTCCATCAGCACGGCATCCCCGGCATCCATATAAAGCCCGTTTGGATCCTTCTTATCTCTGGTAGTGTAGTACACGGAATGAGTGCTGCACCTGTGGAAATATTGAACAAGCATATGACCCGCCATGCCATTCCCACCCACAATCAGCAGTTTCATGGCAAGAATCCCCCCTTAGTCAGAAGCGCTTTAATTTCTTCCTTGGTCATCAAAGAATGCTTCGAGGAAAAGCTGCCCATTTGCACCTTCGGATATCCGGCATAATGCGGCTTAAGTCCGGG
>DASWUO010000405.1:0-10180 GCA_036401615.1 Bacilli bacterium
AAATGATACACGAAACATAGGGATTATGGCGCATATTGATGCCGGAAAAACAACCACTACGGAGCGTATTTTGTTCTACACCGGCCGTACTCATAAGATTGGTGAGGTCCACGAAGGGGCCGCCACCATGGACTGGATGGAACAAGAGCAAGAACGCGGAATTACGATAACATCCGCTGCAACTACCGCTCAATGGAAGGGTCACCGCATTAATATTATCGATACTCCGGGACACGTGGATTTCACTGTTGAAGTTGAACGTTCCCTTCGTGTATTGGATGGAGCAGTAGGTGTATTTTGTGCTAAAGGCGGGGTGGAACCTCAATCTGAAACCGTATGGAGACAGGCTGACCGTTATCACGTACCAAGAATAGCTTATGTTAACAAAATGGATATCATCGGTGCTGATTTTGAAAGTGCTATTGAGCAAATGCGCAGAGTTCTTCGTGCTAATGCTGTAGCTATTCAATATCCAATCGGTGCTGAGAATGATTTCTTAGGTATTATCGATCTGATTGAGGGAGTAGCCCACATCTATAAAGATGATTTAGGCCAGAATGTGGAAGTTACTGAAATCCCGGCACATTTAGTGGATAAGGCTGCCCAGCTTCGTTTGGAATTGATCGAGAAGATCGCCGAATTAGACGAAGACTTGACAATGAAATATCTCGAAGGTGAAGAGATTTCAATCCCTGAACTAAAAGCAGCTTTGCGTAAAGGTGTTTGCAGTGTACAGATCACACCTGTGCTTTGCGGCTCTTCTTACAAAAACAAAGGTGTACAGATCATGTTGGACGCGGTTGTCGCTTATCTGCCTTCACCGTTGGATGTACCTGATATTAAGGGAGTCCTTGAAGACGGAACGGAAGTTGTTCGTAAATCATCAGACAACGAGCCGTTTGCTGCATTAGCATTTAAAATTATGACGGATCCTTTCGTAGGAAAGTTAACGTTTTTCCGCGTGTACTCAGGGACACTTTCCGCAGGATCCTATGTATTGAACACTACTAAGGGAAAACGTGAAAGAATCGGCCGTATTCTACAAATGCATGCGAACAGTCGTCAAGAAATTTCCGGTGTTTTTTCCGGAGATATTGCAGCGGCTGTAGGATTAAAGGATACAACAACAGGCGATACGCTCAGCGATGAGAAGCATCCTGTTATTCTTGAGTCCATGACTTTCCCTGATCCCGTTATCTCAGTAGCCATTGAACCCAAGACTAAAGTCGACCAGGATAAGATGGGGCTTGCCCTTTCCAAATTGGCCGAAGAAGATCCTACTTTTAAGACGCATACTGATGAAGAAACAGGCCAAACGATCATTTCAGGAATGGGCGAGCTCCATTTAGAGATTATCGTTGACCGGATGATGCGTGAATTTAAGGTGGATGCGAACGTGGGTAAACCACAGGTTGCTTATAGAGAGACATTCCGTCAAGCCGCTAAGGTTGAAGGGAAGTTCGTAAGACAATCAGGCGGCCGCGGTCAATATGGCCACTGTTGGATTGAATTCGAACCGCGTGAACCAGGCGCTGGATTCTTATTCGAGAATAAGGTTGTCGGCGGATCGGTACCGCGGGAATTTATCGCTCCGGTACAGGCTGGAATAGAAGAGTCCATGAAGAACGGTGTAGTTGCCGGATATCCGCTTGTTGATATATTGGCAAGAATCGTTGACGGTTCTTACCATGATGTTGACTCCAGCGAAATGGCGTTTAAGATTGCCGGTTCCATGGCTTTGAAAGCAGCTAAAGAAAAGTGCAACCCTTGTATCCTTGAACCTATCTTTAAAGTAGAAGTAACCGTACCGGATGAGTACATGGGCGATGTGATGGGTGACCTGAACTCCCGCCGTGGACGAATCGAAGGTATGGAAAGCAGATCAGGCGCACAGATCATTCGTGCTAAAGTGCCTTTATCTGAAATGTTTGGTTACTCAACAACGCTGCGTTCCCGTACGCAAGGCCGCGGAACTTACTCGATGGAATTAGCGCATTATGAAGAAGTGCCTAAGTCAATTTCAGAAGAAATCATTGCGAAAAACAAAGGCGCATAACATCTATTGAAACCTAAAAAATTGTAAAAGTATGAAGGAGGATTATTCAAAATGGGAAAAGCTAAATTTGAACGCAATAAAGTGCATGTTAACATTGGTACAATTGGTCACGTCGATCACGGTAAAACAACATTAACTGCAGCTATCACAACTGTATTATCCAAGAAATATGGTGGAGCAGCAGTAGCCTTTGATCAAATTGACAAAGCGCCGGAAGAGCGCGAGCGTGGAATCACGATCTCCACAGCACACGTTGAGTATGAAACACAGAATCGTCACTATGCACACGTGGATTGCCCGGGTCATGCCGACTATGTTAAGAACATGATTACAGGTGCAGCCCAAATGGATGGAGCTATTCTTGTTGTTTCCGCAGCAGACGGCCCAATGCCGCAAACTCGTGAACACATCTTGCTTTCCCGTCAAGTAGGCGTACCTTACATTGTTGTTTTCTTGAACAAGTGCGATACGGTTGATGACGAAGAGCTTCTTGAATTAGTAGAAATGGAAGTTCGTGATTTGCTTAGCGATTATGAATTCCCAGGTGATGACACTCCAATCATCCGTGGATCCGCTCGTGAAGCATTAGCGAACCCTGAAGGCGAATGGGCTCAAAAAATCATCGAACTGTTTGAAGCAGTAGACAGCTACATTCCGAATCCGGAACGTGATGTTGAAAAACCTTTCCTTATGCCGGTTGAAGATGTATTCTCCATCACTGGCCGTGGAACAGTTGCAACAGGCCGTGTAGAGCGTGGAAAAGTTAAAATCGGCGACGAAGTTGAAATTGTCGGAATTGCCGAAGCAACTCGCAAATGTATCGTAACCGGTGTTGAAATGTTTAGAAAATTGTTGGACAATGCGCAAGCAGGGGACAACATTGGAGCTCTTCTACGTGGAGTAGAGCGTAAAGATATCGAGCGCGGTCAAGTATTAGCTAAGGTTGGATCCGTTAAACCCCACACTAACTTTACAGCTCAAATCTACGTTCTTACTAAAGAAGAGGGTGGCCGTCATAAGCCTTTCTTCACAGGCTACCGTCCACAATTCTATTTCCGTACTACTGACGTAACAGGTGTTATCTCCCTGCCAGAAGGCACTGAAATGGTTATGCCTGGTGACAACATCACCGTTACTGTTGAATTAATCAACCCTATCGCTATCGAAGATGGAACACGTTTCGCGATTCGCGAAGGCGGCCGTACAGTTGGCGCCGGTGCTGTTGCTTCCATTCAAAAGTAATTTAGCTTCTATATTGATGAACACAAGGGTACCCCTCACGGGGTGCTCTTCTGTTTTTTAAAAAAGTTTATAGTTAAGCAGCGTTGAACGGATCTATAAGGCACTATTATTGATTAATATGGGTTTTTTAAGTCTTCGTGGATCTGAAATGCTCTATCCAAAAAATTCTCCCTCTTTCAGACTTGAATATCCACAAATAGAGTCCTACAGTTCCCAACAACTCCTCAAAACGTGCAAATACTTAATATAGCACTCTCCAGTTCCTATAAAAGTGGGATTCGCAACAGTTCATTCGTCCGACTGAAGGCAAATGTTCTTAGGAGGTGCCGCAGTTTTCTATTCTTTCTATTCTAATAGAAGAAACACGTTTTATTTAGTAAAGCTTAAGTCTTTTTTAATGGGGTTTGTGATAATTATTTTGGATTGTGAAGATTGAAAAGATTGATTTCCGTCGAGTTTTGGCTTTGAGATTCTACATATAAATGTCTTATATAATCAAGGATCTCAAAACAAGATGTTCGAGTTTAAGGAAATTAACTTTTCACTCGTAACAATGCAAAAACATAATGATCAAAATTCTCTAAAAATATTTTATCTATAGTTAAAAGTTTTTCTTGCTTTCTTATATCAGATTTAGTACAATAGTGAACGTTGGTCTGTGACGTTGCGATGATGCGAGAGGTTGCTGACACACCCGGCCCCTTTGCCATGGGGTGGGTTGTAGGAGATTTTCGCGGAGTATGTCTGATACTAAATTGGGCGATAAGAGGAGGAAGTAATATGGCAAAGCAAAAAATCAGAATTCGGTTGAAAGCATACGATCATAGAATTCTGGATCAATCTGCAGAGAAGATTGTAGAAACAGCAAAGCGTTCAGGCGCAGAGGTATCGGGTCCTATCCCGCTTCCTACAGAAAAGCAGATCATCACAGTGCTTCGTGCAGTGCACAAGTACAAGGATGCAAGGGAACAATTTGAAATGCGCACACATAAGCGTTTGATCGATATTGTTAACCCGACACCACAGACTGTAGATGCATTAATGCGTTTAGATCTGCCGTCAGGTGTAGATATTGAAATCAAACTATAATAAAAAATTATCTTAATGAAACGAGGTGTCAACATGACTAAAGGTATCTTAGGGAAAAAGCTTGGAATGACTCAAGTATTTACTCCAGAGGGATTGGTTCTTGCCGTTACAGTAATTCAAGCTGGACCGTGCGTTGTTTTGCAGAAGAAAGATTTGGAGAATGACGGTTATGCAGCAATTCAGCTTGGCTTTGAAGACAAGAAAGAAAAGAATGCCATTAAACCTGAGTTGGGCCATGCCAAGAAGGCAGGCGCAACACCTAAGCGCTACGTACGAGAATTTCGCTTAGTTAATGTGGCAGATTACGAAGTTGGACAAGAAATTAAAGCGGACTTATTCAATGAAGGTGAATACGTTGACGTAACAGGAACTTCGAAGGGTAAAGGTTTCCAAGGTACGGTGAAGCGCCATAATACGGCAGTAGGGCCTATGGCTCACGGCTCACGTTACCACCGCGGACCAGGCTCCATGGGATCCATCCAAGCAAATCGGGTTCCCAAAGGCAAGAAGTTGCCGGGACATATGGGACATGAAACAGTCACACTGCAAAACTTGCAAGTGGTTAAAGTAGATGCCGAACGTAATATTATATTGGTACAAGGCTCCGTGCCGGGTCCTAAGAATAGTTATGTGAATATTAGATCGACAAATAGAAGGTAAGATAAGCGTTTTCGAAAGGAGGAAATCATGTGCCAACAGTAGCTCTTTATAATGTAAGTGGAAGCCAAGTAGGTCAAATTGAGCTTTCCGATAAAGTATTCGGTATTGAAGTGAACACTCATGTGCTTCATGATGCAGTTGTTATGCAGCAAGCTTCTTTACGTCAAGGAACACACAAAGTGAAAGGCCGTTCTGAAGTGCGCGGCGGCGGTCGTAAACCTTGGAAGCAGAAGGGGACCGGTAAAGCCCGTCAAGGAAGCATACGTGCTCCACAATGGAAAGGCGGCGGTGTCGTTTTTGGACCAACTCCCCGGAGTTATGCCTACAAGCTGCCGAAGAAGGTTCGTAGACTTGCGATCAAGTCAGCTTTATCCAATAAAGTGAACGATAATGATATCATTGTACTGGACCAATTGCTAATGAACCAGCCTAAAACCAAGGAATTTGCAAATGTATTGAAGAACTTGAAAGCAGACCGTAAAGCATTAATCGTTGCTCTTAACTATGACGACAACATTGCCCTATCTGCCCGTAATATCCCTGGAGTAAAGTTTGTCACAGCAGAAGGCATCAATGTGTTGGATGTAATGGTATATGATAAATTAATCATTACTAAAGAAGCAGTAGAAAAGGTAGAGGAGGTGCTTGGGTAATGGCAGATGCACGTGATATTATCAAGCGCCCGGTCATCACGGAACGTACAAGCGACATGATGAACGACAGAAAATATGTCTTCGAAGTAGAGATTCGCGCCAAGAAGACAGAAATTAAACAAGCGGTTGAAGAAATTTTCAAAGTTAAGGTTGAGAAGGTTAATACCTTAAGAATGCCCGGCAAGCCTAAACGTTATGGCAAACATTCAGGATATACGTCCGAGTGGAAGAAAGCCATTGTGAAAATTAGCGAAGACAGCAAGCCCTTAGAATTTTTCAAATCTGTATAGGATTATAATGAGAGTAAGGAGGAATACAAGTGCCAGTTAAAAAATATAAACCTACGTCACCGGCAAGAAGGCAAATGTCCGTTTCGACGTTCGAAGAAATCACAACAGACACACCGGAAAAGTCATTGCTTGCCCCTTTACACAACAAAGCCGGACGTAATAACCAAGGTAAAATTACGGTTCGCCATCAAGGCGGCGGACATAAACGCAAATACCGGATTATCGATTTTAAACGGACCAAAGATGGCATACCAGGCCGCGTTGCCACAATAGAATATGATCCAAATCGTTCCGCTAATATTGCTTTGATTAATTACGTGGACGGTGAGAAACGTTATATTATCGCTCCAAAGGGCCTCAAAGTCGGCGATGAAATCATGTCAGGACCTAAAGCCGACATTAAAATCGGCAATGCTCTACCACTTGAGAACATTCCTGTAGGTACGACCATCCACAACATTGAGATCAAACCGCAAAAAGGCGGCCAAATGGTACGCTCAGCAGGTACTTCCGCTCAACTTCTCGGCAGAGAAGAAGAATATGTTTCCATTCGTTTATCTTCAGGGGAAGTGCGCCGGATTTTGAAAGTTTGCCGTGCCACCATTGGATCCGTTGGAAACGAAGACCATGAGTTGATCAAGATTGGTAAAGCCGGCCGTTCCCGTTGGATGGGAAGACGTCCTGAGGTTCGCGGAGTGGTCATGAATCCTAACGACCATCCACACGGCGGTGGAGAAGGACGGGCGCCAATCGGACGCAAGTCGCCATTATCTCCTTGGGGCAAACCTACGCTTGGTTACAAAACCCGTAAAAAAGGAAAGTCAACAGATAAATACATCATACGCCGACGTACTAAATAAATCTTTTGCAATGGATCATAAAAAAATTATCCGAAGGGAGGACCTTAGATGGGACGCAGTTTGAAAAAAGGACCTTTTGTTGATGGCTATCTGCTGAAGAAAGTTGAAAAGATCGGGACTACCGAGAAGAAAGTATTAATTAAAACTTGGTCACGCCGTTCTACAATTTTTCCTCAATTTATTGGCCATACTTTTGCAGTTTATGATGGCCGCAAGCATGTGCCTGTATACGTTACAGAAGACATGGTAGGACACAAGTTGGGTGAATTTGCACCAACCCGCACTTACAAAGGACATTCCGGTGATGACAAGAAAACCGGTAAGAGATAATTAGAATTTAGATGTTAGAGGTAAAGGAGGTACTACAATGCAACAAGCCAAAGCACATGCGAGATTTGTTCGGATTGCTCCCCGCAAAGTTCAGTTAGTTATTGACTTGATACGCGGCAAGAAAATCGGTGAAGCCGTTGCAATTCTTCGCCACACACCAAAAGCAGCTTCCCCCATCATTGAGAAGGTTTTAAATTCTGCGGTGGCTAATGCTGAACACAATTATTCCCTTGATCCAAATAACTTGCTGATTAGTGAAGTATTTGTCAATCACGGTCCGATTATGAAAAGATTCCGTCCGCGGGCCATGGGCCGCGCAAGCAGAATTAACAAACGTACTAGCCACATCACATTAGTGGTATCCGAAAAGTAAGGAGGAATGAAATATGGGTCAAAAAGTTAATCCCGTAGGATTCAGGGTAGGCATTATCCGTGACTGGGAATCCAAGTGGTATGCATCAGATAAAGACTTTGGAGACTTGCTGTTGGAAGATTGCAAAATCCGCGACTATCTTAAAAAGAAGCTGAAAGATTCAGCTGTATCCCATATCGATATTGAACGCGCAGCTAATCGGGTGAATGTTACCATCCATACGGCTAAACCGGGAATGGTCATCGGTAAAGGCGGCATGGAAGTCGAGAACATTCGTGTTTATATTGCAGGATTATCAGATAAGAAGGTTCACATTAACATCTTGGAAATTAAGAATCCTGAATTGGATGCGATCCTTGTGGCAGAAAGCATTGCTTTGCAGTTGGAACGTCGGGTATCTTTCCGTCGCGCCATGAAACAAGCCATTCAAAGAACCCAACGCGCAGGAGCCAAGGGGATCAAAACCCAAGTAAGCGGACGTCTTGGCGGAGCAGAAATTGCCCGCAGCGAAGGATATAACGAAGGAACCGTTCCACTGCATACATTAAGAGCAGATATTGATTATGGCACTGCAGAAGCTGCAACAACTTACGGGCGGATTGGTGTAAAGGTATGGATTTATCGTGGAGAGGTTCTTCCGACGCAGAAGAAAAAGGTTGTTGTTGAGGAAGGAGGAATTTAGTCATGTTGGTACCTAAACGTGTCAAACACCGCAAAGAAATGCGCGGCAGTATGAAAGGTCAAGCTAAAGGCGGTGCGGAAGTAGCATTCGGAGAATTCGGATTGCAAGCACTTGAACCTGGTTGGGTCACAAACCGACAAATTGAAGCATCACGTATAGCCATGACAAGATTTATTAAGCGTGGCGGTAAAGTTTGGATTAAGATTTTCCCTGCTAAACCGGTAACCCAGAAGCCGTTAGAGGTTCGTATGGGCAGCGGTAAAGGTTCTGTTGAGAAATGGGTAGCTGTTGTAAAGCCCGGGAAAATATTGTTTGAGTTAGCTGGAGTATCTGAAGAGATTGCACGCGAAGCTATGCGTCTTGCCTCTCACAAGCTCCCCATCAAAACAAAATTTGTTAAACGTGAAGAAGTAGGCGGTGAAGCAAATGAAAGCTAGTGAATTCCGCAATCTAACCACTACAGAAATTGAACGCAAAATTGCCGGATTTAAAGAAGAACTCTTTAATCTCCGTTTTCAACTGGCTACTGGGCAGCTGGATAACCCAACTCAAATTCGTATTGTCCGCAAAGAAATTGCTCGTGCCAAAACGATTTTAAGACAAAGAGAATTGGGTATCAGCGTTTAAACTGCAGAACAGTTGGCAAATAGCTATGGAGTAAGGGATTTATTTTTAGAGAGGAGGGCAATACATGAGTGAAGTCAATGAAGTGATTGAAACTGGTGAAGCAAACGAAACGGTTGAAGCGAATGAAGTGGTTGAAGCAGCCGTATCCAACGAAGTTAAAGTTAAGGGCCGTAACGAACGCAAGGTGTTAGTGGGCAAGGTAGTAAGCGATAAGATGGAAAAGACGATTGTTATCGCCATTGAAACTTACAAAAAGCATAATTTATATCATAAAAGAATCAAATCAACCAAGAAATTCAAAGCTCATGACGAAGAAAACCAAGCCAAGATCGGTGACATCGTTAAAGTAATGGAAACTCGCCCGCTTTCGAAAGACAAGCGTTGGAGATTAGTAGAAATCGTTGAAAAAGCGGTTATCTTGTAATTAAGGATCCGGCACAATTCCGGAAGGAGGAACCAACATGATTCAAACTTTTACCCGTTTAAAAGCGGCTGATAATTCCGGTGCCAAAGAGCTTATGTGCATTCGTGTACTTGGTGGAACCGGTCGGCGTGTTGGACATATCGGTGACATCATTGTCTGTGCCGTTAAACAAGCAACACCAGGCGGCGTTGTTAAAAAAGGCGATGTAGTAAAAGCCGTTATTGTTCGCACAAGATTTGGCGCCCGCCGTAAAGATGGTTCTTATGTTAAATTTGATGAGAATGCGGCAGTTATCGTGAAGGATGATCGCAGTCCGCGGGGCACACGTATTTTCGGGCCTGTTGCTCGGGAACTTCGTGATCGGGACTTTATGAAAATCGTCTCTTTGGCTCCAGAAGTCATATAGTTACTACTTACGAAGCGAGGTGTAAGAATAAATGCCTACACAAAAAAAGAAGCTCGAATCCCATAATCATAAGCTGCATGTGAAGAAAGACGATACCGTCATTGCCATAACAGGCAAAGACAAAGGAAAAAAGGGTCGTGTCATAGCCGCCTATCCGCGTGAGAATCGTGTGTTAGTTGAAGGAATCAACATGATGAAGAAACACACCAAGCCTTCCCAGCAAAACCCTCAAGGCGGCATTGTCAATCAGGAAGCAAGCATTCATGTATCCAATGTCATGCTGCTTGATCCGAAAAGCAATAAACCGACGCGAATCGGGTACAAGGTGTTGGCGAATGGCCAAAAGGTACGGGTTTCCCAAAAATCCGGCGAGGTTATTGAGTAAAATTCAAATACTTGCAAATGAATTGAATGAGTATGGAAAGGAGGCACATGAATTATGGCAGCAAGATTAAAGGATCGTTTCTTAAATGAGATTACCCCTGCTT
>DASWUO010000406.1:0-10365 GCA_036401615.1 Bacilli bacterium
CGAGTTCATCGCGATGGTTGCGGATAAATTAAGGATCGAACATAAGGTGAGTTAGAGGTACTTCTGTTAATTATACCAACTAATTCCGTCTATTTATTGGATTCCAAAAATCCAATGAAAGGCGGTTTTTTTTAGGAATCATCCGAAGAAAACCTTATGATTGACAAAGATTCACAAACGGGCAATTATATTTATAGATAAAGAAGGAGGATACAAGCTTTGATTGAATACCAGAAAATTCATCATGTCAGTTTGAATGTAAGGAATTTAGCAGCGGCTAAAAAATTTTATATGGAGGTGCTCAGGTTTCAGGAGATTGAGCGCCCTAATTTTAATTCGAATGGGGTATGGTTTGCCATAGGTGACTCCGGCCAGCAGCTTCACCTTATAGAATATACACACGGGCATTCTCTGCGTGATGGGGGAATAGATTTGAATGATGGGCATTTCGCAATATGGGTTAAAAGCTACAAAGCCACCATCGAATGGTTAGAACAATCCGGAATCGTTTTTGATGCAAGACCAAACAGTGCTGCCGGGTTTGCGCAAATATACATAAATGATATTGATTGCAACATTATTGAGTTTGATGCGGATCTTGATATATGAGCGAATTTGACTCGGTAACAGAAGAGTTTATTCGTGGTTTAGCTTCGGAAGGTTTAACCACAGCAGCGAATATGATCACCCGATTGGGGTCAGGTAAGGTCGAAGGGCTGATATGGCTGATTATTATTTGTTTTTTAATTTTTTTAAAAAAGCGTTATTTGGATGCGATATTTGTGACAATTTCCTGCGGGGGAGGATGGCGGCTCAATTATATGCTAAAATGGACTTTTAAACGGGAGAGGCCGCTGTACGAGAATATAGCGCAAGTCGATGGATTCAGTTTTCCAAGCGGCCATGCCATGGTGGGTACTGCTTTTTATGGGATGGTAGGATTTCTAATCTGGGACCACCTTCGTAGACAAGGAAAACCGGCATGGCCTATTGCAGTGATCACCACGATTTTTTTATTGGTTTTGGGATTAACTCGGATTTATTTGGGAGTTCATTATACATCCGATGTGCTTGCCGGATATATTGCCGGGGGCGCATGGTTAGCAGTATGTATTGTTGTTCTAACCAAGCTGCGTAATAAAATATAAAGAAATATAAGATACTAACCATGAACGATGATTGGGGAGTGTCTTTTTTAATGGGCATATTTACGAAAATATTCAGAAAACCCAATCAGGAGAATGCTTATGTACTCAAAGGCAAAATCAGGGTTGGACCCAGCACTAAGCAGCTCGTAAGAAGTGTGGAGCCGGGCAAAATTGTGGTCCTAAAACACCGGGATCTTGATGAAGTGGCGGCGGCCAGCTTAGTTGAAGCTAAGGTGAAAGCTGTTATCAATACAGCAGAAACGATGAGCGGGGGATTTTCCACTAAAGGACCGCTGCTGCTCTTGCGGGCAGGAATCCCGATCTATGAAATCGCTGAAGCTTATTTTCCTGTCTTTAAAGATCATATGGATGTGAAAGCAGACACAAAATTTATTTATATTGATGGCCAAGAAATTCCATTTACCGCTTTTACTGAAGATATTTGGAAGCCTTTAAATGAACTGGCTGTTCGCAATATAGCTGTGCAGCTCAATGATTTTATTGATAATACATTGAATTACGCAATGAAGGAAAAGCAATTTGTGATTAAGCCGCTACCCGATCTAAGGCTAAAGACCGTGATGGCAGGTAAACATGTTTTAGTTGTAGTCAGGGGCAGCGGATATAAACAAGATTTAATGGCTATTCAAGATTATATCGAAGATTATCGGCCTGTATTGATTGGTGTGGATGGCGGAGCTGACGCTTTGTTAGATAATGGGTTTACCCCGCACCTGATTGTGGGGGATATGGACAGCA
Organism: Bacilli bacterium; assembly: GCA_036401615.1. Taxonomy (GTDB): domain Bacteria; phylum Bacillota; class Bacilli; order Paenibacillales; family DASWUO01; genus DASWUO01. Next base: position 1,908 of record DASWUO010000406.1, read on the forward strand.
TTTCGGATGAAGCCTTGAAATCAGGGGCGGAGATTGTGGTCCATGCTTATATGGACGGTCGCGCTCCCGGTCTTCACAGGGTACAAGAACTTGGGCTTCAGGCCCAAACAATTCCGTCTCCCGGGACTAGCGAAGATATTGCCATGTTAATGGCTTATGAACATAATGCAGAGATCATTGTTACTTTAGGAACCCATACCCATATGATTGATTTTCTTGAAAAAGGCCGCAAAGGAATGTCGAGTACGATGCTGGTGCGAATGAAGATCGGATCTAAGCTTGTAGATGCCAAGGGAGTAAGCAAGTTATACCATCGGCCTGTCAAATGGCGAAACTTGTGGGTTGTTCCCGCTGCCGCTTTGTTTCCGGCAGCTATGCTTGGCATGATTCATCCAGGTTTGCGCCATTCGGCAAATGTGGTTTGGATGTATATAAAGTTGTCATTGCTTCCATGAAAGGGTGCTGGATTTGTTAACAACCAAATATCACTTATCCTCGATTATAGCCATATTTTTCGCGCTGGGTCTGGGTATTTTAATTGGAGGCACCTTAGGGCAGCGGTGGGTGACGCAAACAGAAGACCACATTGTGAAGACGCTGGTGAATAAATTCGAACAACAAGTAAGTTTAAATCAAGGGTTACAGAAGCAGATCAACTATTTGCAGCTTGTCAATCAAACGGTATCACCCATTCTTGAAGATAGAACCATATGGTGGATACGACCTGACACGATGAGGAATGATATGTTATCCATGGTTATGAAGTCGGCGGGTGCGCATTGGGTAGAGAAGAACATGGAAACATTCTCTTACCCGCACGATCTGGGTTCAGATCACCCCGATTTCCCCCATTTGATTATAGTGCCGGAGGCACAGGGTTTTATCGGCTTAAATGAACAAATGAGCAGTGTTGGTTTGGGAACAGACTGCTGTGTACCTAAACTGGTTGAAGTGGACCCCCGAAAAACACAACTGATTGAACCCAAGGAAGCCATACATTTTATTTATTATTTGAAAAAAGTGATGGAGGAAAAAACTCGTGCGACCATTGGTTACTATCATTATTCCGGCATGGAATGAAGGAAGTTCCATCGCGGCTACTTTAAAAGCTTTGCGGAATGTTCAGTCAGATAAAGATCAAGTGTTGTGGGACGAACTCATAGTTGTGGATGATGGAAGTACAGATGATACATTTAATCAAGCCATTACTTGGGCTGACAAAGTGGTGAAGCATAGGTCCAATATGGGCAAAGGGGCGGCATTAGATACCGGTTGGAAGATGGCTGGGGGCAAAATTGTAGTTTTTATTGATGCAGATTTGGGAGAGAGTGCTGAATTGATAGGAGATCTGCTTCAGCCTGTCACATCGGGTGAAGCAGATATGACGATAGCCTGCTTTCCTTCCTCCTTAAAAAAAGGCGGATTTGGTTTAGTAAAGGGGCTCGCAATATACGGCATATATCGATTGAGCAATTTTAAATCAAATGCACCTTTGTCAGGCCAAAGAGCAGTTCGGATGGAAGTTCTCGAAAGGATCGGTCAGCTGTCCGGAGGGTTCGGCATCGAGGTAGGTTTGACGATTGATGCCGCCAAAGCCGGTTACTGCATACAAGAAGTGCCCATAGCATTTATGCACAGGGAAACGGAAAGGGATTGGCGGGGATTTATCCATAGAGGGAAACAATTTATCTCCGTAAGCCGAGCACTTCTGCATAAGTGGCGGCATCCGATATGTTAATGGCCTCTGTTATCTTGTTCGTAGTGTTTGTCTTTATAAGTTTAAGGTTGTTACCCTTAACGATTTCCTTTTTAAAAAACCATGATATGACACGTATGAATTATAAGTCCCAATTGATTCCGACTGCTCTCGGACTTTATTTATGGGTTTTATTAATGGCCTATTTTCTATTATTACGCATGTTAGAAGTATACTTATTTCCTTTTATTTATAATTACGTTATTATGCTATCCATTATCTTCTTCGCGGGTTGGCTGGATGATTCAAGAGGGGATCGCTCAATTAAAGGATTCAAGGGGCATTTATTGAAATGGAAGAAGGATAAAAACATAAGTACGGGTTTGTTAAAAGCGGGAACAACAGGGTTGCTCAGCTTATGGGCGGTTATTGAGACAGGAAACCCATGGGTATTAAGTGTTGTTCAGTTTTTGTTATTGGCATTAATGACTAATGCTATTAACTTACTGGATCTCCGCCCTGGAAGAGCATTGAAAGGATTTTTGGGCGTTTCAACCGTTACTCTGCTTCTGGCTTTTTCAATAGGTACATTATACATAAGTGTTAAGCTGCTTTTTCCTGTAATTATAGGGGCTATTTTATTATATTCCAGAGATGTAAAAGAAGAAACCATGCTTGGCGATGCAGGAGCTAATTTTCTCGGGTTTGCTGCAGGCTTCAGTATCGTGAGTACAACGCCAATATGGTTTCAAGTTGTGATCCTTATTCTTTTAGTAACCATGCATTGGATAGGTGAACATCATTCACTGACAAAGATGTTTGAAAGAAACCGTATATTAAATTGGTTTGATCAGTTGGGCAGGCAATGATGAAATGTTATCTTTTCTTCTTTACTTTAAACCGTGTTGCTACATAATTTCTTTTCCGGTCACGGAAAAAAATCCATCCTCCGATAAAGGCCACTCCAAGGACAAACGCAAACAAACCAAAGATAAGTTTCCCCCAATCAAGAAGATCTGGACCAAAGCTATTAAATATGGCGTCTTTCATAGCAAGAAAACCGTATGTTGCGGCGAAACCGGGAATAACCAGCAGTAAAACAGCAATAAATCGAAGGGCAATAAGTTTCATTGGCAACTCCTAATTGTGGATTTTATACTATTTTCATAATACACTATATTTCTATCGGGGAAAAAGAGTAAAATGGAATAAGCAGTAATACATAATGATTTAACGGGTACAAACATACTTTATATCAGGAGGATTATTGGTTATGTCAAAAAATTACGATATCGTCGTTCTCGGCGGCGGCATTGGCGGTTATGTTGCGGCTATACGGGCTGCGCAGCTAGGAAAGACTGTTGCTATAGTGGAGAAGGATAAGCTCGGCGGGACATGTCTGCACCGGGGTTGTATTCCAAGCAAATCACTGCTGCGCAGTGCGGAAGTGTACTCCACCATGAAAGACAGTGAATCATATGGGATCACAGCTTCATCTGTTGAATTGGATTTTACTAAAGTGCAGCTGCGCAAAGAAAAAATTGTGGCCCAATTACATAAAGGCATCGAATATTTGATGAAAAAACATAAGATTGAAGTGTTTAAAGGCAACGGCCGGGTTATTGGCCCCTCCATCTTCTCTCCGAAAAGCGGTGCGCTGGCAGTAGAAGGGGAAGATGGCGAGTCGGAAACCTTGGTTTCAACCAATTTAATCATTGCAACAGGGTCCAAACCGCGGCAATTAAAAGGAATGGCTGCTAACAGCAGAAGGATCATGAACAGTGATGACGCGCTGCTTATGGAGGAACTTCCACAGTCAATCATTATTATTGGAGGCGGAGTTATAGGAGTCGAGTGGGCATCTATGCTAAGCGACTTCGGTGTCGAAGTTACCCTTGTGGAATATGCTGAGCGAATTGTGCCGTTAGAAGATGAAGCGATTTCCAAGGAATTGGCCAGATTATTTAAGAAACGCAAAATGAGGATTGTGACCGGAGCAAAGGTGCTCCCTGAGTCCATTGTCGAAGACGGAGACAGTGTGACTGTAAAAGCCATGGTTAACGATGAACAACTTCAATTCAGTGCTGATAGGGTGCTTGTGTGTATAGGCCGTGATGCGAATGTAGAGAATATCGGTTTAGGCAATACGGACGTAAAAGTTGAAAATGGTGTGATTAAGGTCAACTCTTATATGCAAACGACTGAGAAACACATTTATGCCATTGGCGATGTCAATGGGGGCTTACAGCTCGCGCATGTAGCCAGCCACGAAGGTATTCTGGCTGTTGAGCACATAACAGGCAATCCTGTAGAACCAACTTCGCAGCACCTTATTCCAAAATGTATTTATACTCATCCGGAAGTGGCCAGTGTAGGTTGGACGGAAAGCCAAGCTCAAGAACAAGGCTTCGATGTAAAAGTGGGCTTATTTAATTTTAAGGCCATTGGCAAAGCCTTGGTTTATGGCGAGACGGATGGGTTTGTTAAGGTGGTAGCCGATAGTAAAACCAATGACATTCTGGGTGTACATATGATAGGTCCGCACGTAACGGAATACATATCAGAGGCATCGTTGGCTAAATTGCTGGATGCTACGCCTTGGGAAGTCGGGCAAAGTATTCATCCGCATCCGACTCTCTCTGAAGCTCTTGGAGAAGCCATGCTTGCTGTTGATGGAATGGCCATAGGGATGTAGTTTGCTGGATGTAGTTTGCTTGTTTCATTTTTTATCCAGAAGGGGTATAATAAGATTTATAGAGTCAAGTATTAGGACCTGGTAACAATTTCGCGAAATCTGATAACTGGATTTTAATTTGAGGAGGTTTCTCTTTGATCAATGAAGCTGAATTAAGTCAGAAGGACACTGTCAGTACTATAAAGGAAAGTCGTAAGCACATAAATTGGGCTGGATTGCCCAAGCATCATCAACTCGGGCTTACGGATGAGCAGGCGATTGAGTTGTACTCCACTATGATGCTGGCTCGAAAATTTGATGAACGGGCTTTGATATTGCAGCGTGCGGGAAAGATCAATTTTCATGTTTCCGGTATTGGGCAGGAAGCTGCGCAGGTTGCAGCGGGTTATGCCATGAAGCGTGAGGTTGATTATTTTTTGCCCTATTACCGGGATTATGCATTGGTATTAACCATAGGATTAACCGTGAAGGATTTGATGCTTTCGATCTTTGCCAAGGCTGAGGATATTTCCAGCGGCGGGAGACAAATGCCGGGACATTTCAGCCACCATAAATATAACATTGTTACAGGGTCGAGTCCGGTGACAACCCAAGTTCCCCATGCGGTCGGATTTGCTTTGGCCGCCAAGATGAAGGGAAAGGATTTTGTTTCTTTGGTCACCTTCGGCGAAGGCTCCAGCAATCAGGGCGACTTTCATGAAGGCTGCAATTTTGCCGGGGTACATAAGCTGCCTGTTATTTTTCTATGTGAAAATAATCAATACGCCATTTCGGTGCCGCTGCATAAGCAGATTGGCGGGATGAATATAGCGGCTAGAGCGGCAGGCTACGGGTTTCCGGGAGTGGTTGTTGACGGCAATGATGTGCTTGAGGTGTATCGTGTTGTTAAGGAAGCACGGGAAAGGGCTGCTGCAGGTGAAGGGCCTACCTTGATCGAAGCCATTATGTACCGCATTTCGCCGCACACTACCTCGGATGATGATATGGCTTATCGGACAAAGGAAGAAGTTGATCTGCACAAACAGAAAGACGGAATTATTCAATATAAGCAATATCTTGTGGATCATGGTCTTTGGAATGAAGCTAAGGAAGCCGAACTAATCCGAGAATTAACCCAGGAAATTAAGGAAGCAACAGAATATGGGGATAAAGCTGATTTTCCCAAGCCTGAAGATACCCTTCTGCACGTTTACGGGCAGATGAATGGGGAGGGACGATAGGTGGCTGTTATTGAATATATTGAAGCCATCCGCACTGCGCTTCAGGAAGAGATGCGCCGGGATGATAATGTGTTTGTATTAGGAGAAGATGTTGGTTTAAAGGGTGGTGTCTTCGGAACAACACGGGGATTGCAGAAGGAATTCGGCGAAATGCGCGTGTTGGACACACCCTTGGCTGAATCTGCCATTGTGGGTGCTTCTATTGGAGCCGCCATGTATGGCATGCGTCCGGTTGCGGAAATGCAATATTCGGACTTTATGCTGCCTGCCACGAACCAGATTATTAGTGAAGCAGCCAAAATTCGTTATCGCTCCAATAACGATTGGAACTGTCCTATCGTGATTCGTGCCCCCTATGGCGGCGGGATTTTTGGAGGGCTTTACCATTCGCAATGTCCGGAATCGATCTTTTTTGGCACCCCCGGATTAAAAATTGTTGCTCCATCCACCCCTTACGATGCCAAAGGGCTGCTGAAAGCTGCCATACGGGACGGGGATCCGGTCTTGTTCTTCGAGCATAAGAAATGCTACCGCATGATCACGGGGGAGGTGCCTGAGGCTGACTATATTGTTGAGATAGGAAAGGCTGATGTAAAACGGGAGGGAACGGATATTACCGTGATTTCCTATGGATTAACCGTTCACTTTGCCCTACAGGCGGCTGAAGAGTTGGCGGCTGACGGAATCAGCGCCCACATCCTTGATTTACGCAGTTTGCAGCCCTTGGATCATGAAGCCATTCTTGAAGCTGCTGCGAAGACGGGCAAAGTGCTCATCATCCATGAAGATAATAAAACCGGTGGAGTGGGTGCGGAGGTTGCCGCGATTATTGCTGAAGAGTTGATTTTTGATCTGGATGCCCCAATCGCCAGGCTTTGCGGGTATGATGTCCCGGCTATGCCGATTAGTCCCCCTTTGGAAAAATTTTATATGCTCAATAAAGAGAAAGTGAAACAAGCGATGCTGGATTTGGCTTTATTTTAAAAAAAGGAGGTTAATCCAAAATGCAAGGAACACGTGCTAACGGGGTTGAAATTACCATGCCGCAATTGGCGGAGAGTGTCGTGGCGGCTACCATAGGAAAATGGTTGAAGAAACCCGGCGATTTCGTTCTAGAATATGAGGAAATATGCGATATTATCACCGATAAAGTAAGTGCTCCACTGCCTTCGACCGCTGAGGGTATTTTGCGGGAAATCCTTGTGCCCGAAGGAGCCACAGTGGATGTCGGCACGGTTTTATGTATTATTGATGCGGCTTCGGGGACGGTAACGGGGAAAGCTGCGGGGCATGTTCCGGCTGGTGCCGCCAATGATGAACTTGCTGATCTGGATGTTGCGGATAAGAAATCCAATGCGGGCAATGTTAGAAGGAATGCTGATCTCGAAGGTGACCAAAGCATGAGGTATCGTTATTCTCCTGCAGTACGGAAGATAGCTGACGAGAATTCTGTGGATCTGGAACAAATTATCGGAACAGGTCTGGGCGGGCGAATCAGCCGCAAGGATGTTCTGCAATATATTGAGAGCGGAGTAAAAATCCCGGCAACTGATGCGGTTAAGGTGCCTCTTCGGACAAGCGGGCTGCATTTGCCGCAAAATTCAACGATTCCTGATAAGGATCCGGATGTGCAGTTTGATGAAGGGCGCAGCGAATATCATATCGATGTCACGCCTGTGCGTAATACGATTGCTAATAGAATGAGACAGAGCGTCTCGGAAATCCCGCATGCCTGGACCATGATTGAAGTGGATGTGACGAAGCTCGTATTGCTGCGCAATAAACATAAGGATGAATTTGTGCGCAAGGAGGGTGTCAATCTCACCTATCTTGCTTTCTTGCTGAAAGCGGTCGTAAGCGCCATTAAGGATTATCCGATGATGAATTCTTTTTGGGCAGTTGATAAGATTGTAGTCAAGCGGGATATCAATATATCTTTGGCTGTGGGCACGGAAGATTCAATCTGGACCCCGGTTATTCGAAAAGCTGACCAGAAGAATATCTCCGGGTTAGCGAGAGAAATTGATGATTTAGCAAAAAGAACCCGTGCGGGGAAATTAACGCCAGGTGATATGCAGGGCGGGACTTTTACCATTAATAATACAGGGTCGTTTGGTTCTATTCTGTCATACCCCATCATCAATTATCCGCAGGCCGCTATTCTAACCTTCGAATCCATTGTGAAACGTCCGGTAGTGATCCAAGACATGATTGCCGTGCGTTCGATGGTCAACCTGTGTTTATCGTTGGATCATCGGATTCTTGACGGTGTCATCTGCGGCAGGTTTCTGCAAAGGGTGAAAGAGAACCTCGAAAGTTATCATCCGGATTCGCAGTTGTACTGATTCTAGAGATGAGAAGTCAGAAAGTAGAGTTAGATAAGAACATTATTGAAATAGAAACCCAACCGAAAACAGCAAAGTAGACAACAGCATAGCGGCCAACATCACATAAACAATGATTTTGAATAAAAACTTATTTTGCATAATAATGAATCTCCTTTGTGGGATAATACTGCCCGGAGGGCAAGCTATTACCATTGTAACTCATAATAGGTTCAGGAGGAAGAGATTTGATACAGCGGCAGAGAATTGTTGAGGAATTTATGGAATTGGTTCGTGTGGACAGCGAAACCAAGCATGAACAGGAAATCAGCCGGGTGCTGAAACATAAATTTTCTTCGCTTGGGTTAACTGTTGTAGAAGATGACACCATGCCAATCACCGGTCACGGGGCGGGGAATTTAATTTGTACGCTTGAGGCAACCAGTATAAAGTCCAATGTGCCGGCGATTTTCTTCACTTGCCACATGGATACCGTAACGCCGGGCAATGGCATCAAACCGCA